>JBMORB010000241.1:0-2295 GCA_049320925.1 Thermodesulfobacteriota bacterium
GGCTCTTCCAAGGGCAATGCGCAATTCATTTTCAGCTTCACCGATATTCCCTTTTTCCTCCTGGTCAAGCGCAACGGAAGTGCCGGCCTCCCAGTAGGTTTTTTGAATCGCCTGATGACTGCAGGCGGTTGAAAGAACGATGGTCCCCCCTAAAATAACAGCCATCACCAGATGTTTCATATACTCATCCTCTAATGTTAACGGCAGGCCGCTCTAATATCGGTTAAACTTTGCGGATCGTCAGTTCCACGTTCTGCCCGATGATGGAGCCGTGGGCATACCGGCCGTTGCCGAACAGGCCCGGGTTGATGACGGGCGTTTCCCCGATTTTGTCCATGCCCGCCGATTCATGGATATGGCCGGTAAAACAGGCCATGGGCCGGTGAGTCTCGATGAACTTTCGCACCGCGTGGCTTCCCACATGGTCTCCGGTGGCAAGACGGTCGCACAGGGTGTTGACCGGTGGCTGGTGAGAAACCAGCACAAAGGGCAGCCCCTTGGGCAGCCGGCCGGCGGCCCGGTTTAAAAACCCCTCCAGTTCGGCCTCCGAATATTCTCCCGGTGTGCCAAAGGGGGTCGTAAGGGACCCGCCCAGCCCCACGAACCCGATATTGTTGACGACCGCGCAGTCGCCATGAATGTTGATGCCCCGGCTGGAAAAAAAATCCCCCACCCCGGGGAAATCGCAGTTACCGGGAACCGCCAGGATGCGTTTCCCGTGACGGGCAAAGGCGTCAACAACCTCCATGGCGTCCGCCTCGTGGCCGAAGTTGGTCACGTCGCCGACCAGCAGCACCACGTCGGCGAACTTGAGCACCCCGGCCATTCTGTCAACGGCGGTCGTTCGGCCGTGAATGTCGGAACATCCCACGATGATCATCGTTCCTCCCTTTGCGAAAACCGGTTTTCTTTATTCCTCCACCCGGGCCGGCGTCGTTGCCCCCTCCCCCTGAAATTCCATCCGTTTATCTCAGTCAGGCCCTCAGCCGCCGGGTCTGGGAAGTGCGCCAGGTGGAGGCGACCATCACCTTGATAAAGGAAAGCAGGCCGCTTTCATCGGGCCTGGGGCTTTTGCCTTTGGCCATGCGCCGCAGCTGACGGCTGTACCAGGCCACTTCCATGAGGGCCGTTTTATCCAGAAACCGGATGCCGGTGGTGATGGGCCGGATGGTCACCGTGGGGGGCCGGCCGGCCAGAATCTTGCTGGCGTAATCGGGGTCCACGGCCAGGGGCCGGGCCATGCCGACCATGTCCAGGCTGTCGTCGGCAAGTGCCCGGGCCATGGCGCCGGCGGTGCGAAACCCGCCGGTCACGGCCAGGGGCACCCTGACCGCATTTCTCGCGGCCCGGGCAAACTCAAGAAAATAAGCCTCCCGCTCCCGGGTGGAATCGGAAACCTTTGCGCCGCTCATGGCCGGGGCCTCATAGTTGCCGCCCGATATTTCCACCAGGTCCACCCCCTCGGCGGCCAGGGCCGCGATCACCTCCATGGATTCAGGCTCTGAAAATCCGCCCCGCTGAAAATCGGCTGAATTGAGTTTGACGGCCACGGGAAAAGCCGGCCCCACCACGCTTCGAATGCGGCGAAAGGCCTCCAGCAAAAACCGCCTGCGGTTTTGGGCGCTGCCGCCCCAAATATCGGTGCGCCGGTTGTGGTGGGGCGAAAGAAACTGGCTTACGAGGTATCCATGGGCACCGTGAATCTGGACACCGGTAAATCCGGCTTTTTTAACAATGGCCGCCGACCGTGCGAACCGGTCCAGCACATCCTCGATTTCGGCCCCGGTCATTTCCCGCGGGGTGACAAAAAAGCGCTGCAACTCCTTTCGAAAGGGGATGGCCGACGGTGCCAGGGATTCCTTATTCAGGCCCCGGGGCACCTGTTTTCCCGGATGATTCAACTGGATCCAGCACTGGGTGGAGTTTTGCGTGCCGGCCCGGGCCCATGCGCACAAAAGTTCCATGTCACGCTCGTCTTCGATGGCCACGTTATAGGGCTCACCCAGTGCGCGGCGGTCGATCATGACGTTGCCCGACACGAGCAGTCCCGTGCCGCCGGCGGACCAGCGCCCGTAGAGCGTGACCAGCCCCCGGGTCATGTGGTTGTCGGCGGTCCCCAGGGCCTCGGACATGGCCGACTTCATCAGCCGGTTTTTGACGGTCTGGCCGCAGGGAAGGACAAATGGCCGGCTGATCAGGTCTTCAGGGGCACTGTCTTTCGAATGTTTTTGATCGTCCATGGGGGATATCCTTTTTACGGTTCTTCGGTTGCCTCCCGTGAGAAATCCAGATAAT
>JBMORB010000242.1:0-17292 GCA_049320925.1 Thermodesulfobacteriota bacterium
CGGGCGTTCCCGCGAGCCTGATCCGTGAGGCCGCCGTCATGTATGCCACCCACACGCCGGCCATTATTCCCTGGACATGTGCCACCGACCAGCAGGTAAACAGCACTTCCGCCCTGCGCTGCCAGGGTATCCTGCGGGCCTTGACCAACAGCCTGAATGTTCCCGGAGGGGACGTCATGGTCGACCCCAATGAGATGATTATCTCCGAGTCGGAACTGGAACTCCACGAACGGCTGCCCCAGGACAAAAAAGACCTGCAGCTGGGGGCAAAGGATCATCCGGTCATGACCTATTGGGGGCAGCAGGCCTTAAACGAGCCCCGGCGCAGGGTCTGGGGCCATCCCTACCGGAACCTGATGAAAGGCATGTACTTGGCCCACCCGCCGGCTGTATTCAAAGCCATGCGGGAAGGCGTTCCCTATCCGGTCAAAGCCTTCTTCTCCATCGCCAACAATACCCTCATGTGCTACACCAACCAGCAGGGCATTTTCGAGGCCATTAAAAATCTTGGCCTGTTTGTGGTCAATGACCTCTTCATGACGCCCACCGCCCAGCTGGCCGACTATGTGCTTCCGGGCGACTGCTTTCTGGAACGGCCTGTCCTGTACAATTATCAGGAGTGGATCAGTGTCTATTCGAGTTTCGAAAAAGCCGTTGAGCCCCCCGGTGAGTGCCGGGATGTGTATTATTTCCTGCGCGAACTGGCCGTGCGTATGGGCATGGAAGCGCATTTTCCCTGGAAAAACGTGGAAGAACTTTACCAATACCGAATCCAGGGGACCGGGCTTACCTGGAAACAGCTTTCAAAAAACCTCCCTTTGCTGCCGCCGCCCTCGCCCCCGCTGTCTGCCGCCGCAACCAAGCTTACCCTGAAACTCTTTGCAGGGATGGGCCTTTTGCCGTTATTAAGAAACGGCATGACTTCCATGTTGCGCCAACACCAGAAAACCCGGGAGTTTTTTGAACGCCGCGGCATGAAGCGTATGGCCCGTTTGTTCAGGGACTATTTTGTGCTGTCTCCCTATTCACACGAAAAACGGGGCTTTGCCACCCCCAGCGGTAAAGTGGAGCTGTATTCCAGCGTCCTGGAATCCCTTGGCTGCGACCCCCTTCCCTACTGGAAAGAAATTTATCCGCCGGACGAAAACCCGGCCGAAGAAAAATATCCGCTCCGCCTTTTTGTCGGCCTGCGTGAAGATGGATATTTTATCTCTGCCGGACGCCATGTCAAAAAGTTGCGCAAACGCAACCCGGAACCACGGGCCATGCTGCATACCGAAACCGCCAGAAAATCCGGCATCAATGATGGGGACTGGATGTATGTGGAAACCGACTGGGGCCGGGTTAAAATGAAAGCACAGCTGAGCGACGACATACAGAAGGACCTGGTCGGTATCCGCCACGGGTGGTGGAAGCCGGAAATGGCCCCGGGCACCCCTGAACTCTGCGGGGCCTGGGATTACTCGGACGGCGTCCTGTTAAGCGATGCGCCGGAACTTTTTGATCCTGAACAGGGCCTGCCCGACCTGCGCGGCGCCAGGAAGTGCCGGGTAGTGCCTGTAGAAAGTCCACCTGAAAAGGAGGCGCAGCAGGCGTGAATAGAAAAAGCAAGGGGGCATATTATGCGCCGGAAATTGAGCCGGCGTCAGCAGGTGTTTTTCACTCTCGTGTCGACAAATAATTTTGCCGGTACTCACCGGGGGTAAAACCCGTCCATTTTTTAAATGCCCGGTTAAAGGCACTTTGCTCGGAGTAGCCGAGCAGGAATGTAATATCGATAATAGATATCCGGGATTGTCCAAGCAGTTGTATGGCGTGCTCTCGTTTTACCTTATCCAGTATGTCCTGATATTTTACACCTTCTTTGCTTAACCTGATCTGAAGGCTTCTTTTGCTCATGGCAAACTGAGCGGAAATGGTTTCTATGTCCGTCTTGCCGGAAAGTAAATTCTGAATGATCGCGGTTTCAACCTTTACGGAAAACAGGTCTTCCCGATATAGCTTTTTTTGAAGTTTTTCAGCATATGACGTAAGCGTGTCAAGAATTCCAGCGTTGGCGACCAGCACAGGAAGATCAAGATATCCTCTGTTGAAGGTCATTATATTTTCCTGCTGTTTGAACAGGACGGGTATTTTAAAAATACGATCATGCTCTTTTGTGCTTGAAGGAGCCGGATGAATAAACCGGATACGGTCAAGATTGATCTTTTGGCCGGTCAGCCGGGTGATAAGATTGCAATAGTAAGAAAAATGCCCTTCAACAAAATGCCGCATCAGGTCTATTTCAGTGGTTTGAAGTTGCAGCTCAATGGAAGCCATGTTCCCTTTGACAGACAGCACAGGAACGCCCACGTCATGCATCAGGGTGTAATACCTGCATAGATTTTCCAATGCTTCTCCCAGAGTGGGAGAGTTAAACGTGATCACATGCATGGCGTCCATAAAAAAATCAAAAGCTTCTCCCAGGTGCAGTCCGATGTCGGGATCATGAATGAACTTTATGGTCTCATTCATCATGTCATTCACCTGCCGGACGGACAGCCGCCCGTTAGGAACCTTAAGTATATCCGGATCAAAACCAACCTTTTCATAAACCCATTCTGGATCTATGCCAAACCTGTCGGCCTCCTTGATAATCATATTGATAATGTCGACTGAAAAGGTTGGTTCTTTCCCGGTTCGGGCCCGGCTTTTCGTCAGCTCATTCGACATATTCGATCTCTTCTTGATGGAATGTTGGTCTATTGTCCAAAAATACTCTGCATGTTTTTAAATTCATTTTATCACAAAATGTCAAATCATATTCACGCATGGTCAATACATAACGCTCACGTATGGTTTAGGTTATTCATTCAGATGGGCCTTTTCTTTACAACTGGAATAAGGAGAGCGTCATGTTTAAAAACAAGACCATACTCATTACCGGCGGATCATCCGGGCTTGGACTGGGGCTGGCTCAGGCACTTTTAGAAAAAGGCGGGCGCCTGATTCTTCTGGCCCGCACGCCAAAAAAGCTTGAGCAGACAAAAGAGCGGCTGTTGAAAAATGTTCCCGGCGGGAAGGTGGAAATCGTCCCCGTGGACGTAAGCGACCGCGATGCTTTACAGGAGGCACTTGATGATACACTTCAAAGGCAGCCCTCCCTGGACATGGTCATCAATAATGCGGGGATATTAAAGGAAGGATATTTTGAAAAACTGGGGGTAACGGACTTTAAAGAGATGTTCGGCGCCAACTACTTCGGCTGTCTTTATGTGACGCAGATCACCTTGCCATACTTAAAAAGGTCCCGGGGCCGCCTGATCAACGTTGCCTCTGTGGCGGGATTAACCGGGGGATTTGGACTTTCCGCCTACGGCTCATCAAAGTATGCACTGGCAGGACTGACAGAAACATTACGCTGCGAACTAAAGCCACAAGGTATCACGGTTCAAATGGTGTGCCCCCCGGAATTTTTATCTCCCATGGTTGAGGAATTGGATACCTATCGGACACCGGAAAACCTGGCGCATACACAGATGATTCCCAGACTGTCTCTGGATGTTCTGGTAAAAGATACAATAAAAGGCATTGAAAAAAACAAATTCAAAATTATCCCCGGCCGGCGGACACGATTGATGCTTCTCGGGGCGCAGCACTTTCCCGGCATCAGCCGTTTTTTTGCCGACCAGGTGATCAAAAAAGCCTATGTCGGCCCCGATCAACATACCAGTTGAGGCCCTCTCAGTCGTTGGCCAGAAAAAGAGAACAAGGAGCGGTATATGTCGATATTATTTGTCGAGGAATCTTATCCCCCAGGGATTCCTGAAATACAGCGTTTTGATGCTGCGTCTGTTTATATTATGGTAAAACGCCGTCCGTTTTCAGGGGCAGGAAGATTTAAGCGTGCCCTGTTGTCAGGCTTTACCGGAAAAGTCAACGCCGTCAGTGATACGCTGGATCATACAGCATTTAAACAACATCATCTTGTCAGGGGCGGTGCTTTCGCCGCCCTTTCGTATATGGCGACACGAAAGCATGTAAGTGTGTCATTGTTAAGCCGCATCCGCGGCCTGACACCTCCAGCGCCTTATCATATTTCACTGTTTCCATACTATGACGCGGTGATGGAATTTCAATTTGCGGGCCAGTTGTCAAATGAACAGAAAACAACGATCAATGATCTTGCTTATTATCTGGCCAATATCTCTAAAAGAGTTTCCGTGGTGGAGAGCAATGTCCGCTATCAGGCATTCGACGATAAGAGCCCCGCAAAAAAGAATCCTTTTCACCTGGTGTTCATTTCACAGGAACCATCTAGTCTTGCACGTGAGCAGGCCCAAAAGCACTGGATAAATGAACATGCCGCTTTTGTGGTTAATCATGTCAAGTATACTAAAATGATACGCTATCGGATTTCGCATTCAACAATTGATAAGAACAGTCCGTATGAGAACAGGTATGGCGGCATTGCATTTTGCGAATTTAAAGGCCTGCCGGCCTTTATGCTTAACATGCTCAATCCTAATGCGGTAAGGCTCAACAACTCAATCGTGCTTGATGAAATGAATTTATCGGCAGCTTCCAGAATTATGTTAATGGAAGAATACGACCTGGGGGATTAAAATTTGCGGATCTTCGTCGGGTTTGAAGTTTGAAATCGGGAAGGTTGGCGCGACATTGGTTCTATAATATATTGATATTTAAGGGTTAATTTTGGATAAGAAGTATAAGATTTCACCACTACCCATCGGAAGATATCTCCACAGCATGAACTGAACACGGTATGGCGTTGTATGTCGCTATACCAACCACCGGGTCCAGCTCCAGATCATCGGTCAATTCATTGGCATTGGCGCCTTGCACTTCCATGCCGTTTTTTTCCGGATGCATGATCTGTCTGCCCCAGCCGTGGGACATGGAAACAACCCCTTTCAGGATGGTGTCGTCAAACATGGGTTTTATCTTAACTGCGCCGGTCTTTGTTCTGACCTCTACCATCTGGTTTTTGTTAATGCCCGCGCGGTCAGCGTCTTGAGGGTGAATTCTCAGATGGTTTTCATGCCGTTTGTCTGTCAACGCCTCGATTCCCCGCAGGCTGGATGATTTCTGGTGCATGTGTCTCTCACCGGTAATCAGCGTAAGTGGAAACTTGTCGGTGGATATAACCGGCGTATCCGCTTGTTTGAAGGCCCGGACAAATTCGTCAGGTGCCGCGTCAATTTTCCCGATACGTTTTAACGCCTCGCCAAAGATCATGTCGTCGGCCTTTACCCCCTGGGGCTGGTCCATCAATTCCGACATGTTGATCTTCGACATTCTGATTGTCCCCAGGAGTTTGGTCAAAACCCGGTAGTAGTTTTTGGGGGTAAAGACAAAGGCGTCCGGTTTTCCGATCATACGGCCGACCAGCTTTCCGATTTTAAACATCAACGCCATTTCCGGCTTGTTTAAAATCGGAACCTTCATTATTTCTGAAAGCTCCCGGATAATGAGCCACTGGGGTTTGGCCTCCCCCTCCGGCTCCACCAGGGCAGGCATCCACTGACCAAATGGAAACGGCTGGTGGTTTGGAAACGTGATATAGAAATCATCCCGCTCGTAATAGGTGGCGGCAGGGAGAAAAAAGTCGGCCAGTTGGGCCGTTTCATTCATATAGACATCGATGCTGACCAGCAGATCAATATTTTTCAGGGCATTAACGGTCCGACCGGAATTCGGGAATACCAGCGCCGGATTCCCGCAGGAAACGATCAGCGCTTTGACCGGGTCCTGGTCGCTTAAAATTTCACGCGGCAGCTCTGATGCCGGCCGGCCGCCGTTTATATATGGAAAGTTTCCGATGGTTGAGCGTGGGCGTTTGCCCATATTGCTGAGCCACAGGGCAAAATCCAGGTTGATGACGCCTGGATTGAAAATAAGGCCGCCCGGTTTGTCTATATTTCCGGTTACTGTATTGAGCGCTTCCATCAGCCAGTAGGTAATGGTAGAGTTTTTCGAACTGGTGATCCCCATTTTAGCGATGGCATTGGCTGTCCCGGCGTTGGCAAAATCCCTTGCGACCTGTTTTATGGTTTCAGCATTTATGCCACATAACGCCGATGCTTCTTCCGGGGACATAAAACGTTCCGGCTTAAAAAAGTCGCTGTTTTTCGTATATTTTGTCAAAAAACGGGCATCCTGCAGGTTTTCAGAAAAAATACAATGATACATGGCCTGCAGAAAATAAAGATCCATACCCGGCTTTATCGGAATATGCATATCGGCAATTCGGGCGGTTTCAGTGAAGCGGGGGTCCACAACGACAATCTTTGCCCCTCTTTTTTTAAAATTGCGCAAATCTTTGACAATGTCCGGGTGGTCTAGAGAGACCAGAGGGTTGTGCCCCATGATCAACAGATATTGCGTGTTTTCAAGATCCGGTTGAGAGGTGCGATACTGCCTGCCGTACATTTTTTCAAATACGTAAAACATATTTGTAAATTCAAGAGAGAGAACATTATACAGCCGTGTGGAACCGAGCGCATTTATAAAGCCATTCAATGTTGTCGGATTCATGGAAGACAGGGGGTCGCCCGCGCCATAGAAGGCGGCCACGGACTGCTTGCCGTTTTCTTTGATAACCGCTTTCAGCCTTTCAGAAATTTTCTGATATGCTTCCGCCCATGTAATTTTTTGCCATGAATGGTTCACCTTCATATAGGGTGACGTTACCCTGAGCTTATCTTTTCCGACACCATATTTCCTGCCTTTCACGCAGAGAAACCCTTTTGAAAGCATATGATTCGGATCCCTGCGAACATCGACGACCTTACCCTCCCGGATATCCACTTCTACCCCGCAACCAGCCAGGCATATGCCACAATAAGCGTTCTTTGTAATTGTGTCTTTATTCATTTAAAGCCTTTTCAATCCCGGTTACGATTTTATCCAGGTCCTGGCCGTTGATGGTAAGGGGAGGGCGGATGACGACACTGTGTTTGGCGACCTCTCCGCTTTTTACCAGCACACCCTGTTGAATCGCGCTTCGACAGAATTTTTCCGCCGCTTCCGCGTTTTCAAATTCCAGGGACAACATCAGGCCGACACCCTGCACGGATTTGAGTTTCGGGTTTGATGTGGCCAGTTGTTTCAGCTTTTCCTTCAGTATGTTTCCTTGTTTTTTCGCGTTTTGCCAGGGTTGTATCCGGTCATATTCCGTTATGGCCGCGGCCGCGACCCGGCAACCCACATCATGGCCGCCGAATGTCAGCAGGTGGATCAGGGGATGGGCATCAAAAAAGGTTTTCACGGAACCGGTAAATACCATGGCCGAGAAGGGAAACATGCCGCCGCCAAGGGCTTCACCGAGGAGCATGATATCCGGCCGCACGCCGAAATAATCCGAGGCGAACTTTTCCCCGGTTCTTCCGAATCCGGTTTGAGATTCATCAAAAATCAGAAGCGCCCCTGTTTGATCGCAAAAGGTGCGCAGGGCAACGAGGTAATCCCTGTCCGCGGTGCGGCAATTGTTTTCCGTTTGAACCGGCTCCAGGATGACCGCCGCCGTTTTTCTAGTGATGGTCCTGCGGGCGGCATTGATGTCATTAAAGGGGACCGTCTGAACATCCGGTATCAGAGAGCCGAAGTCTTTCTTGTCTGCCCGCTCGGACAGGGTCATGGCAAACCCGGTCTGACCGTAACAGCCCCCGTCCACGGTGATCAGTTCAGATCTCCCGGTATACCCACGGGCCAGCTTGCAGGCGGCATCCACGGATTCCCCTCGCACCACCGTAAACAGACAACAGTCCAGGCCAGACGGGGTGAATCGGGCCAGTCTTTCCGATAACAAGGCCTTTTCCCGTGAGATCATGACAAAGTTGCCCTGGTCGGTTTCATGAATGGCCTGTTTGAGTGCGCGGGCGATGGCGGAATTTTTCCGGCCCAGGTTATACGTACCTGAGGAACAATAACAGTCAATCAATTCCTTGCCGTTTGAATCATAAACAACCGATCCCTCCCGGCCGGCCTCTACCCAGTCCATTCCCTTTGACGTCAGGTTTTCCACAAAACCTTTTCCAAATACCTGTTGAGCGTCTGCCATAAGTTTATTCATATTTCATTCTCCTGAAATTTTGATGGCTTCGTAAAAAGTCCAATTGCCGCATGGCGGCCGGCTGTGTTGCGCTGCATCTCTCGTTATGTCACGCTTGTTGTAGCGGAAGGCTTTAGCCTTCCACATCATTGTGGCGGCCTGAAGGCCGCCGCTACATTTTTTCCATTCCTCGAGATTTGCGCGCCTTGATCTTGAACTTTTTACTTTGCCATCCCAAATTTGACTTTTTTGAGTTCATCATATTTTATGTTTCATTATTCCCAGAATGCGGCCTTGCGCAGCAAGTTATTGATGGTGACCATAATATCCCCCTTGTTCATCGCTTCCCGGACAAAGGGGATTTTGGAAAGCGGTCCCAGGGCCAGCATATACAATTTGCTCAGCTTGATCGCTTTTCGAATAATCGCCAGGGCCTCGTCAATATCTTCGGCTGTCGCGGCGGTGGGGAACTGGAACCGCATCACCTGGGGCGCATTGCCGGAATAGGCGGCAAACATGCCGTGGGTTGCCAGGCAATCGGCCATGAGCATCCCCATGAATTCATGTTTATACTCGATCCCGACCATCATGCCCCGGCCGCGGACTTCCAGGATCTGTCCCGGATTTTCGTTCTGAATACTTCGGAGCCCTGCCAGCAGCCGGTTGCCCATCTTCTCGACATTTTCCCAGATTTTATTCTCAATGATATATTCAATAACGGCGGTGGAAACAATACAGCCCAGATCGGACCCTCCGCCCATGGACAAATGAAACTCGGGATTGCGGTCGACATAGCCGGTGAGCTCGCTGCGGTCGCGATAAACAACCGCCCCGTTGGGATACACACCCCCGCTGATTGATTTGGCCAGAAGCATCATGTCCGGTACCACACCGGAATGCTCGGACGCCCAGAGCTTGCCGGTTCTGCCAAAACCGGTCTGGATTTCATCAAATATGAGCATGATCCCGTATCGGTCGCAGAGTTTACGAAGCCCCTTGAGGTATTCGTCCGTTCCCACGTGTATTCCGCCTTCCCCTTGAATCGGTTCCAGTATAATGGCCGCGGTACGTTCGGACACCATTTGACGGATCGCCTCAAGATCACCAAAGGGGGCAAAGCGGAAACCCGGCATTAACGGCACGAACAGTTCTTTATAATAGTCTTTGCCGTTGGCCGACAGGGCCATGCCGGAATGGCCGTGGTAGGCCTTCAGCATGGCGACAATTTCATTTCGTCCGGTGGCGGCCCTGGCCAGTTTTAATGCGCCTTCAACCACATCGGCGCCGGTTCCGCACAGCAGAACCCGGTTCAGGTCACCCGGGGCCACGTCCGCCAGCAGTTTGGCCAGCCTGATTTTCGGAGCGGACAGCATGCCATAGGTGCCCATATCATATTCATCGGCAGCCGCTTCCAGTTTCCGGATAATCTGCGGATTAGAGCGCCCGACATTGAAACATCCGGCTGCTGAAAATCCGTCGATATAGCTTTTGCCGGTTTGGCCTTCATAAAACCGGAACCCGTCCCTTTCTCCTTCCAGGATATCCAGGTGACCTGCTGTCAGATAACGGATCTGGCCTTTGGAAATGTGTTTGCCAAAGGCATCGAAAATCTGATCCCGTTCCTTCCGGGATATGGTTTGCCGGCTTGTTTGATTCATGATGGTTTCTCCTCGCTTATCAAAAGGTTTATATCTCACGAGCAGTAAAATGTAGCGGAGGGCTTCAGCCCTCCAGATCCGCGTGGAAGGCTAAAGCCTTCCGCAACATAAATCGCAGGCTGCGCCTCGCATGTGCAAGCCAGGGGCTGGTGGCAAACTCGACTCGTGAAAGAACCGGGCTATGGTTCTATCTTCAGCAGGCTGCATGCGTTTTCATAAAAAAGTTTTCTTTCCAGCCGCGCATTGCCTTTGCAGGCGGCTTTTACCGCCTTGATGGCCGGTTTTCGGCACCCGAAGGGCCAGTCCGACGCAAAAAGGACTTTATCCTCCCCGAACACATCAATTAGTTTCCGTATTTTTCCGGGTGACTGCAGGGACGTATCCACCCATACATTTTTATACCCCCCCAAAAGCTGCATGACGTCTTTGACGTCAAACATACCGGCATGGCCTACAATGAACTTTGCTTCAGGAAAGGCCGAAACCAGTTCCGCGGCTTCTTTAATACCGCCATATTCCGGAATATTCTTCCCTTTCTCTTTGCCCACATAGTAGTTGGAAACGCCGGCATGAAACAGTATGGGCAGATCAAACCGCATGAATGCCCGGACCGCTTTTATCAACCGCTTATCGGAAAACGATATCTTCTGAATGATGGGATGAAGTTTCAGGCCCTTTGCGCCTGCCGCCACGTCCGCTTCAAATTGCTCGTCCAATTGTGATGTGTCGGAAAAATCAACGCCTGTGAATGGAATCAGCCCCGGATCTTTTTCTGCCGCCGCTTTAACGTCAGAAAAAACAACATAGGGCGGAAGTGGCAGGCATACGGTAGCCGTAACCCCGGCTTGGTCCATTGACTTACGGGCATTCTCCCGTGTTGCCGTAAAATTTCGTTCCTGTTCGGCCCTGATAACCCAGTGTAAGAATATTCGGTAAGCCAGGTTCCCCGTTCCAAAATCCCGATTCAAGCCCATCTGCGATATGGTTATGGGATCGAATATCAGCTTTTTCCGGACCCCTTTTTGCTCGATAATCCTGCCGCCGTCCGGATACAGAATATCGCCGACATGAGAATGGGCATCAATAACTGGAGGCATAGCCATGATAAAATCTCCAAAAGTGAGAACTGAAAAAATTCAATCTTAGTCAGTTGACTAACATAAAAAAATTAGTCGGTCAACTAATTTTTGTTTCTTTATCCAAAAAAAACGATTATATTTTTTTAAACAGATAAAACGCATAATCTGAAATACAATGCAAGGAACTGGAATGATGAAAAAAAACATTCAGGAAAAAAGACGAAAACAAATTCTGGAGGCCCTGCACAAAAGGCTTCTAATCAAACCTTATGACAGAACATCCATTAAAGAAATTGCCTCTGAAGCCGGGTTGAATCACGGTATGCTCCATTATTATTTTAAAAGCAAGGAAGATATTCTTCTTGCTTATATCGACTATACAATCGATCTACATAGAGATTTCTTTGTGAACTGGTTTTCCTCGAATGTCGAAAAACTTAAAACTCCTGCTGACCTTATCTACGCTACCTTTGATTTTATGACTCAAAAAATCACCCTGAACCGTGAACTTTCAAAAGTTTTCATAGAAATATGGGAAATCGCGCTTTACAACAACAAGGTCCGGTCCAAGCTCCAAAAAGCCTATGGGGAATGGATAACAATTGCATCTGAACATTTATCCGGCCAGATGAAATCCCTGGAAAACACAAAAGAACTTGGACTGGTAGTTGTGGCTTTTTCTGAAGGATTGTCTCTTCTTTCTGTTATACTTAAAAAATCCGAAGTATCGGCAGAGGTGATGGTCAATATTTTCAAGGAGGCGGCATTGCTGTATATCTCTAAAAACAACAAAGCTATATGACAGGTGCATGTGGACAAAAACAGGTACACGGGTAAAAAACGACTGCCTGACTTATATAGGTGATGGCGACGCCAGCCTTTTGCGGGGACAGCCTTTTGCGGGGACAGCCTTTTGCGGGGACAGTATATCTATTTCTGTCATGTATGTAATGATAAAAAATAGAGATACTGTCCCCGGATTTCGCCCGGATTTCGGATTTTTGGCTATCTCGGGACATTTGTAAATCCCCAAAAGTATGATATGAATTTACGATACGAGGCGTGTCTTAAGAGATATGAGTCAAGGGAGGGCTTGCCTCCTTTTCTAAAAAAGGAAATAAAAAACCATGACGCAGTTAAAGGGATCTCAACGAAAATATTTAAGAGGGCTTGCTCACAGCCTTAAGCCGGTGGTGTTAATTGGTCAAAAAGGAATAACCGATGCGGTTATTCGAACAATCAATGAAGCCCTTGATACCCATGAGCTTGTAAAAATACAGTTTCTTACTTTTAAAGAAAAAGATCAGAAAAAAGAGCTCATCGAACGCATTGAAGCCGAGACCAAATGTGAGGTGGCCGGAACCATCGGCCATACGGCGATTCTTTTCAGACAGCACCAGGATCCTGAAAAACGAAAGATCACTATCCCCTGACCATCCCCCGCCTTCCCATAGCCGCCGTGCTTGAGGAACTGGAGGCGGTGCTGAGCCGTAACCGGTCCGCCGTGCTGGTGGCGCCGCCGGGGGCCGGTAAAACCACCGTCATACCCCTTTTTCTGCTGCCGGCCCCATGGCTGGAGGGCAGACGGATACTGCTTCTGGCGCCGCGCCGTCTGGCAGCCCGCGCCGCGGCCTTCCGCATGGCCGCCCTGCTGAAGGAACCGGTGGGGGAGACCGTGGGCTATCGCATCCGCATGGAGAGCCGGGTGGGGCCTCGCACCCGCATCGAGGTCATCACCGAAGGCGTGCTTACCCGCATGCTGCAGTCCGATCCCGGACTGCCCGGCGTGGGGATCGTGATCTTTGACGAATTTCATGAGCGCAGCCTGGATGCCGATCTGGGGCTGGCCCTGTGCCGTGAGGTCCAGGGGCATTTCAACGAGCACCTGAAACTGCTGGTCATGTCGGCCACGCTGGACCCCGCGGCCGTCACCACGCTGCTGGACAATGCGCCGCTGATTCAATGCCAGGGCCGCTCCTTTCCCGTGGAAACCCGCTATGTCCCTCCGCGTCAGCCGGACTTTATTGAACGCGCGGTGATGGAAATCATTTTACGATCCACGGCCGCCGAAGAAGGCAACCTGCTCGTCTTTCTTCCCGGCGCTCCGGAGATTCGGCGGGTGGCCCGCCTGCTGGCTGATGCCCGTTTGCCGGACCGCTGGGATGTGGCGCTCCTTTATGGCAACCTGACCCGCGATCAACAGGATGCCGCCATCGCTCCGCCGCCGGCCGGGCGCGGTAAAATAGTGCTGACCACGGCGATTGCCGAAACCAGCCTGACCATCGAGCAGATCGGGGTGGTGGTGGACAGTGGTCTGCAACGGGCCCCGCGCTTTGATCCGCGTGCCGGCATGACGAGGCTGGTCACCCTGCCGGTGTCCCGGGCCTCGGCCGATCAGCGGCGGGGCCGGGCCGGGCGCCTGGGCCCGGGAATCTGCTACCGGCTGTGGAGCGAAGCCACTCATACGACACTGGCCGCCCATAACCGGCCAGAAATCCTGGACACGGACCTGGCCGGTCTGGCCCTGGAGCTGGCCCAGTGGGGCGTGACATCGACCGATGCGCTCGGCTGGCTGGACCCGCCGCCGCCGGGGGCTTTTGAACAGGCCCGGCGCCTGCTGGCCGAACTGGGGGCCGTGGATGACCGGGGTAAAATTACCGCCCACGGCCGCCTCATGGCGGAACTGCCCATGCATCCCCGTCTGGCGCATATGGTTCTTTCCGCCCGGGAGGCGGATATGGGTCGCACGGCCTGCGAACTGGCGGCCATTTTAAGCGAACGCGATCCGCTTTTTTTTACAGGCGGCCTGCGGGACGCCGACCTGCGCCTCAGGCTTGATGCCCTGCACGCCTTTAAGGCGCACACCCCTGTCAGCCTTCCCGATTGCAGCGTGGACCATGATGCCATGCGTAGAATTTTAAAAGTCGCGGCTTTACTGCAACAGCGCCTGAATATAAACACCGGGCCGGAAGCGCCGCCCGAGGTGGGCCGTCTGCTGGCCTGGGCCTATCCGGACCGTATTGCCTGTCGGCGGTCCGACGGTGCCGGCCGTTATCTCATGACCTGCGGCCGGGGCGCCTTTTTCAAGCCGCCCGAACCGCTCGGCGCCCATGATTTTCTGGTGATCGCCGAACTGGACGGCGAGCGCCGCGAGGCCCGCATCTTCATGGCCGCCGCCTATGATCGCGACACGCTGATGGAACAATTCAGCCACCGGGTGCAATGGCAGGACAGGGTGGTCTGGGATGAACAGCGCCAGGCCGTGGCCGCTGAGCGCCGGCTGGCCCTGGACGCGCTGACGCTGCGCATAGAGCCTCTGAACAGCCCCGATCCCCGTTCCCTGACCGCCGCCATGATAACGGGCATCCGGAAAACCGGTATTGACGTTCTGCCCTGGACCCGGGCCCTGCGCACCTGGCAGGCCCGCGTCATGCTGCTGCGAAGGGCCGTATCAGGGGAAGAAGACTGGCCGGACCTGTCCGATGCGGCGCTGGCCGCTGATCTGGAAACGTGGCTGGAGCCTTTTCTGGAAGGCATCACCAGCATCAGGGCGCTGGCGCGTCTGGACCTGGGGAACGCGCTGCACAGCCATTTGTCCTGGCGGCAGCGGCAGCAGCTCGACACCCTGGCCCCCACCCATATGGTGGTGCCCGGCGGCGCGCGCCGGCCCATCGATTACAGCGCGGAAATACCGGTTCTGGCGGTGCGGATTCAGGAGATGTTCGGCGCCGCGGATACGCCCGCCATCGCCGACGGCCGTCTGCCGCTGCAACTGCACCTGCTCTCTCCCGCCGGCCGTCCGGCCCAGATCACCCGGGATCTGGCCGGCTTCTGGCGCAACAGTTATCCGGCCGTAAAAAAAGAACTCAAAGGTCGCTACCCGAAGCATTACTGGCCCGATGATCCCCTGAACGCGAAACCCACGGACCGGATCAAGCCCAGGCCGAAGGGATAAGAATTTACACCGAGGTCATCCTCAAGGCCATCGACAAAAACGGTGTTCCCCAAGGGGGGGAGGCAGAAAACCGGCCTTGCCACAGATGCTCTCTCCAGCGTTTGCGGAAGTTGATCCGCCGGGTATACCGCCGGTGCGCCTCACCGACGGCCAGCCGCAAGCCATCCGCTTTGGAAGGAACGGCGATCACGACGCATGCTGATTCCCTGATAATTAAGTATGGTCCCCAGAACTTGCAGAACTCGTGGCCACCGGATTCGGCCGGCCGGCCCCGGTTGCCCCTGTGTTCTTGACACCGGCGGTGTTGCTGTTAATATGACAGACCTTATCAATATTTAATCCAAAGGAGAATTTAATGGCTACGGTTAAAAACGGCTTGTTCGTCAGTGTGAAGTATAAGGGGACCCTGGGAAACGGGGAGGTGTTTGATTCCAGTGAAGGCCGCCCGCCCCTGGAAGTGCAGATGGGAGCGGGTCAGGTGTTTCAGGGGTTCGAGGCGGCACTGATGGGAATGTCGTTGAATGAAAAAAAGACCTTCACCCTTGCGCCGGAGGATGCCTGTGGACAGCGGAACGAAGACTATACCCAGACATTTTCACGCGACGAAGTGCCGCCGGAAGAGACCCCCGAGGAAGGCCAGATCATTGTTTTAAGTTCGCCGGAGGGGGAGCAGATTCCCGCCCGCATTGTTGAAGTGACGGACGAGAAAGTCGTTGTGGACCTGAATCATCCGCTTGCCGGGGAAGCCCTGACATTTGAAGTCGAAATTGTGGGCATCAGCGAAACAGCGACCCAAACCACTGGAGGCGGGTGCGGCTGCGGCGATGACGAATGTGGATGTGATGATGGCGGCGGGTGCGGGTGCGACGGAGGCGGATGTTCACCTGATCGGGGATAGCCCGGATATTTTACACGTTGATCTGGGCGCGGCCGGTTTTAGTGCTTCATAAAAACAAAAGGCCCTGGGACTTCTGGTCCGGGGCCTTTTTTATTTACCGGTCTCCGTGGTGGAAGATGATTCGCGCACCGTTTTTTCCAGCACCGGCAGAAAGACAAAAACCAGGGTCTGTTTGACCCATTGCAGGTAGTCCCGGCTCTGGCTGGGAAACCCCATGATTTGGGCCTCCAGGCCGCCGGCGCCCAGAAAATGAAGAATCAGGGCGTTGAGGCTGCTCAAAAACCGGCTGACATCCCTGCCGGCAAACAGGTCTGGAAATACGGTTTCAAAGTCCCGGCGGGTGTCGGCCAGAAAACCGGCCAGGTGGTGATAGCCCGGCAACGCGGCCGGATTCTCGTGGGACAGGTTGTTGACGATGATGCGAAGCACGGCCGGCTGGTTTTGAAAATACTCGATGAATCTGTCTAAATAGGTGGAAAGTGCTTTTTCCGGCGGAAAGGTTGATATTTCCACCAACCACTCTTTGTTGGCCTGGCACAGGGACCGGCAGGCCTCTTCCACCACCGCTTCAAATATTCTGGCCTTGCTGGGAAAGTGGTACCGGATCAGGCCATGATAAAAATCGCCCTGGGCGGCAACCATGCGGATACTGGCCGCGTTGTAGGGATGCGTGGCAAACACCTGCCGGGCCGCGGCCAGAATCATCTGCCGGGTGTCTTCGCCCTTTTTTCCGTGCCCTCCGGGGAGGGCCGGTTTGTTCGGGGCGGTTTTTGTTGGATTTTTCATATTATAATAAAGGCAGTTAGCTGTTGATCCCGGCCGCAAATTAGACGATCGTGCAAATTATTTCTTGACTTTGCCGTCTGTATGGCCGATCTTATTTACACGATCGTGCAAAGTCAACACGTTTATTCAGTCAGCAGACGATATGCGCCAGAATAGCTTTCGCCGGCCGAACAAGTAAAATAAGATAACAACCATTCAGGGGCCCGCCATGATAACCGCGGAAATCATCAAAAAGACAATTACGGAAAGTGGCGTCGACCTGGTGGCCGTGGCCGATGCGCAAAACCTGGTGCTGGCGTATCCGCCGCGGCCGGCCACGGCCCTGATGCCTACGGCCAGAAGCGTCATCGTCATGGCGGTGGCCCACAGCATGGGCGCGGTTTACGCACCGGATATCATGCTCTGGACGCGTAACAAGATGCAGACGTCACGGATTCTGGATGCGGTTGCCGAGAAAATCGGACGCATGCTGGAAGCCCAAGGCTTTCTGACCCTGCCGGTATCGGCTGACAAGCCGGTGGAAATTCACAAGATCGACCCGCAAACCGGGAAAAAGTTTCCCCAGACCAGGGTGGTCGGCCATCTTTCCTTAAAACATGCCGCGGTCAGTTGCGGCCTGGGGGAAATCGGCGCCAACAACCTGCTGTTGACACCTGAATTCGGACCGCACCAGCGGCTGGGCGGCATTATCACCGAAGCACCCCTTGCCTTCGATCCGCCGAAGACCATGAATCTTTGTAAAAAATGCGGGGCCTGCCGGAACGCCTGCCCTTCCGGAGCGCTTACGGATAAAGGCTATAATGTGGATCCCTGCTTCAACTACTGGGCCTACGGGTTTAAGCGCCGCTTCCCTCAAAAGCTCC
>JBMORB010000243.1:0-2279 GCA_049320925.1 Thermodesulfobacteriota bacterium
TGACGCCCACCGTGACCATGGAGGCGCCCAGCACCGAGACCATGAACACGGGCAGGAGGCTGTGAATCATCTCCGAAGAGACGTCCATGAACAAAGACCCCAGGCCCAGCACCCAGACACCCACGGGCAGTGCCCCAGGGATGCGCATCCGGGAGGGGGGGTGGAGTGGATGGTTTGAATGGGAGGTGTTCATATACGTGGTGACTGTGCTGGACGAGTTAATAGACCGACCAGAAGGACGGAAGGAATCCGAGGTCTTTTAATCCTTCAATGACCTCAAGTATTCCCACTATCCAGATGAACCACAGGGCGCTGAAGATATGCCTTCTATAAACGGCGGGTTTGACGCTGTAGTCTTCAGGCTCGACAAAGGTTGAAAGCTTCGGAAAAAAAGCCGGAACCTTTTTTGCGTATGACTCAAATTCGGCGCCGAAAAGTTTTTTGAGGCGCGCTTCCTCGCTTTTGATGACAAAGCCGTAATAGGCGGCAAAAAGAAGAATGAAAATTATCGGAAAGGTAAAGGTTTCCGTGGCAAACCCGACGCCGGCGGCTCCTATCAGGCTGAAAAAATACAAGGGGTTCCGGCAGATGGAATAAGGCCCTTGCGTAATCAGTTTGCTGTCTTTATACCCGGCGATATAAAGGGAACACCACATCCTCCCCAGCGAGGCGATAGCGACAAGGATGATGCCCGTTAAAAACAACAGAAACGTGAGGGTCTCGTTTTCCGTTTCCCATCGGCTTCGTGTCGTAAAGAAAAAAAACAGAGTGGCGGCCGCCGCGATACGGGACAGGATCATCCTGTATTTCTCAAAATTGAATGTCATCTTTGCTCCTTTCATCTTCAGGATGACCGGCGCTTTGTGTCGAAACGGACATATTATCCCGCACGGGTGATCGGTTTGCACGTTTTATTTGCCGGACGCCGAACTGCGGCAGCGCTTTTTATTTTGTCATATTAAAAAGACATTCCTTATACCGGCAGCGCCGGCATTTAAAAAACAGCATGGAGGCCCATGCGACAATGAAAACAACCCAGAAAAGAATGAAAAGGGGCGGCTTTTGAAACAGCCAGTACTGGGGGATCAGCGGCAGCAGCACGACCATCACCAGCGGGAAAGTGATTCTGTCAAACAGGGTCATGGGCCTGGCGCCGGTTTTCGCGTATTTGGTGACATTCTGATATGGCATCATCAGGCAGTTGCCGTACTGGCACGGATAGGGACAGCGAGAACAGAAACGGTACACCACCAGTTCTAGTGACAGAAGGGCGAAAATAAAATATGCCGCCGCGATCCAGATGCTTTGCAGGAAGATGGCATAGACGCCGACACCATAGGTACCGAGGATCATGGAACGAAAATAGAATTTTTCAAACAGGGAATGTTGCGTGTGCAGATCAGGCACCGCGTTCTCCTTGTTCTGTGGAGTCGTGACGATGGCCGACCGGCTGCTTTTGATGCTATCCATCAAAAGCAGCCGTATCGGAATCGTATTTATGGCGGTTTGTATTTATAAAACACCCATGCCGAAAAGTTTTATGCAATATGCGGGTCAGCCCGGATTATTTCACGAGTTGATTTGGCCGCTATCCGAAGTCTATTGAATACCCGTTTTGTCAAAAAACGTTCATGAGATATTCGAATCAGGTGCCTTCTTCCCAGGTGTCCATGTAACGTTTCTGTTCGGCGGTCATGGCGTCGATCTCAATGCCCATGGCCTTGAGCTGCAGGCCGGCAATGGCGTCGTCGACCTCGGCCGGCAGCTGGATCACACCTACCGGCATCTTGCCCCTGTTTTTCACGCCGTATTCGCAGGCCAGGGCCTGGCCGCAGAAGGAGGTGGACATCACCTCGCTGGGATGGCCCTCGGCCGCGGCCAGGTTGACCAGGCGGCCTTCACCCAGGACAAATATTTTTTTGCCGTCCAGGATATACTCGTCCATGAAGGGCCGGACCCGCCGTTTGGAAGCGGCCACCTTGCCCAGGCGGGCCAGGTCCAGCTCCACGTCGAAGTGGCCGGAGTTGGCCAGAATGACGCCGTTTTTCATCTTTTTCATGTGCTCCACCCGGATCACATGCTTGTTGCCGGTGACCGTGCAGAAGACATCGCCGATTCTGACCGCGTCGGCCAGTTTCATGACGCGGAACCCGTCGTAGTGGGCCTGCAGGGCGCGGAAGTTGTTCACCTCCACCACCACCACGCTGGCGCCCAGGCCCCTGGCCCGGTCCGCCACGCCCTTGCCGCAGCTGCCGTAGCCGCACACCACAAACACCTTG
>JBMORB010000244.1:0-2278 GCA_049320925.1 Thermodesulfobacteriota bacterium
TGAAAAGGTGATCGCCTATGAAATTGAGCCTCTGATCCCCTTTGCGCCGGGTGACATAATGATTGATTTCTGTGTCTGCGCGCCGGAATCGTCCGAGGGGAAAGAAGCGGGAGTGGATGTGCTGGCCGCGGCGATCGAAAAGAAGAACCTGTCAGCCTGGATCGATGGTTTTGCCGGCGCCGGCCTGCAGCCGGAGATGCTCGTGCCCAGGGGGTGGGCCGGCGCCGCTGTGCTGTCATTGAAAGCGCCAGATGCGCTGCTGGTGGATGTGGCCGGTGATCATGTCACGGTTTGCCTGACCGGCAAGGGAGACGTGCAGTGGGTTCGCGCTTTCTCAACCGGCGATGCAAAAGTGGCAAAGCGCGAAAAAAGGCTTTGCGACGGTCTACGGCATACCCTTCTGGCTTATGAGGAAGAAACTGGAAACACGGTTGTGCCGGAAAATGCCTTTACCATCGGTCCCGACGGCCGGGCCGCCGATGTGGTGAAGGCGGTGAACGACTGCCTGGGCGCGGCCCCCCGGCCCCTGAACCTGGCCGCCGAATCCGGCCTGATCACCAGCAGGCAGCCCGGCCATGGATGGGACCCGGGCCAGTACGATACGGCCTTGAGCCTGATACTGCTTAAAAAAGCCCGGAAAACTTTTCTGAATTTCCGTAAGGGTGAGTTTTCCCCGGCCGGTCGGTGGCTGGCGTATCGCCACCTGTTCGGTGGGACGGCGGTGCTGGCCGCGGTGACGCTGGTACTGGGTCTGTTGAGTTTTTTTTACGATTTTTACGCGCTTCACCGGTCCATATCGGTCGTGGACGCCCGCCGGCAGGCCATCTTTAAGGCGTGTTTTCCGGAATCGGCGGCGGCCCCTTCGGCCGAGACCCTGCGTTATGAAATCGACCGGCTTCGTGAAACCAGCGGCCTGCCCGAAGGGATGAAACGAAATTTTTACCAGATCGACATATTAAACGACATCAGCCGTCTGATTCCTCAGGAGACGGATGTGGTGATCACCCGCCTGGATTCGGGTGTGGACGACGTTTCTCTCTCCGGCAACACCGACTCTTTCCAGTCCGTGGACGCAATGAAAAGCAGGCTTGAAACAAGCGAGATGTTCGGCGGTGTTGTCATCAGTTCCGCCACCATGGACAAGACGGACAAGCGGGTCCATTTCAAACTTCAGGTGGAACTCAAATTATGATACGGCCGATGGCATTGAAGGTTTCAGAGTTTTTAAGGGGGCTGACCCCCAGGGAACGGTATGCCGTTTACGCAGGCACCGCGGTAGTACTGATTTTTATTTTCTGGAAAGCCGTGGCCGTTCCCATGGCCGACAGGAGAGAATCTCTGGACGCTCAGCTGGCGGCCCGGCAGAACGATTTGAACCAGATGACGGCCCTGCAACGTGAGTATGACGGTATTCGGCAAACCGCATCCCTGGCAACGGCGGGGAGACAGAGCCGGGGCCCTGATTTCACGCTGTTTTCGTTTCTGGACCGGCTGGCCGGAAACGCCGGTATCAAAGAATTTATTGCCTATATGCGGCCGTCGGTTTCCGGCAAGGCGGGCGAGCTTTCCATCGTGGAGATGAAGCTGGAGGGTGTCAGTCTTCAGGGGCTGGTCTCCTTTCTGCACATGGTGGAGACGTCCGACACCATGGTATTTGTGACCCGGCTTTCCGTAGCCACACAGGAAAAAGGCACCGGCGGTGTTGAAGCCGTGCTGCGGGTGGAGACCGTCACCTCATGATGCGCGTGATACGGCTGACCGACAAACAAAAAAAAATTCTGGCCTACGGGGCATATGCCGTTGTCATGGCCGCGATCTTTGCCTGGTTGCTTTTCCCGAACCGGGCTGTGTGTGATCTGGTGGAAAAAAACGCCGGCCGCGTTCATCCGGACCTCGCGGTTCGCGTGGCGGACGCGGGACCGGGTTTCCCACCCGGGCTCGTTTTACGGAATGTTTCTGTTTATTTTCGTGATCAGCATTATGGCGATTTCCGGTACGTGCGGATATCGCCTTCTTTTCTTTCCCTGCTGGGGGCAGGACGGAGTTTCGCGTTCAAGGCCCGCATTATGGATGGCGGCGTAAAGGGAGTCTGCCGGCAGGATAAGACAACCGGAAAATGGGCCATTGACATGGCCTTTTCAAATGTAGGGCTGGAAGCCATGGCCTTTTTAAACCAGCTTCCCGTGCGCCAGATTACGGGAACCGCCGACGGGACGATCAACGGCGACCTTGACGGCCGGCAGACCTCGGTGCGGGCCGATCTGGTGCTGTCAGGCGT
>JBMORB010000245.1:0-2277 GCA_049320925.1 Thermodesulfobacteriota bacterium
AAGCGGCCGGCCAGCACCCAGCCGATGGCGTTGGCCAGCGGAAAAACAGGCTTGGTGAGCGCCGCCAGCGCATAGCCTGAAACCAGCACGAGCTTTCGCCGGCCCAGCCAGTCACTGAGCGCGCCGGAAAACACCTTGGTAATGGCGGCGGTGGCCTCGGCAATTCCCTCGATGACGCCCACCGTGACCATAGAGGCGCCCAGCACCGAGACCATGAACACGGGCAGCAGACTGTGGATCATCTCCGAAGATATGTCCATAAACAGCGAGCCCAGTCCCAGCACCCAGATGCCCGCGGGCAGGGCGCCAATGGACCGCATCGGAGAAGGTGATGCGGTCCGGTTGTTTGGGGAGTTGTTCATGGGCGTGGTCGCGGGGCGGGGTTAATAAACCGACCAGAAGGACGGAAGGAGCCCCAGATCTTTTAATCCTTCAATGACCTCAAGTATTCCCACTGCCCAGATGAACCACAATGCGCTGAAAATATGCTGCCGGTAGACGGCGGGCTTTACAGTGTAGCTTTCAGGTTCAGTGAAAGTGGAAAATTTCGGGAAAAAGGCGGGGACCTTCTTTGCGTATTCTTCAAAGTCAGATCCGAAAAGGGTTTTGAGGCGGGCCTCTTCGCTTTTGATGACAAAGCCGTAATAGGCGGTAAAAAGAAGAATGAAAATTATCGGAAAGGTAAGGGTTTCAGTGGCGAACCCGACGCCCACAGCCCCTACCAGGCTGAAAAAATACAGAGGATTCCGGCAGATGGAATAAGGGCCTTGCGTAATCAGTTTGCTGTCTTTATACCCGGCGATATAAAGGGAACACCACATTCTTCCCAGCGAGGCGATAGCGACAAGGATGATGCCCGTTAAAAACAACAGGAACGTGAGCGTTTCGTTTTCTGTTTCCCACCGGCTTTGTGTCGTGAAGAAAAAAAATAGAGTGGCGGCTGCCGAGATACGGGACAGGGCCATCCGGTATTTTTCAAAATTGAATGTCATCTTTTTCCCTTTCATCTTCGACATGACCGGCGCTTTGCGTCGAAGCGAAAATATTATCTCCCACGGATGAGGGATTTGCACGTTTTATTTGTCTGGTCCAGATTTATAGCCCCAGCTTCTTCATTCGGTTTCGCAAGGTGCTGGGATTGATTTGGAGCATGGCCGCCGCGCCTTTGGGGCCGTGAATGCGGCCTTTTGTCAGGTTCAGGACGTGTTGAATGTGGCGGCGCATGGCATCGTCTATGGCCAGGGCTTCCTGATCGGCCGGATGAATATCCGGCGGTGAATCTTCCGCCGGCTGCCGGGCGATGTTCTCAAACAGAAGCGGTCCCCCTGTACCCAGAATGAGTTCCCGTTCCACCACGTTTTCCAGTTCGCGGACATTGCCCGGCCAGGAATAATTTTTCAGGCGGGAAATGGCGTCCGGGGCCAGGGTGGGGTGCCTGCGGAATTTGAGTTCCCGGGATTTTTGTTCAATAAAATGGTCCACCAGGGCGGGAATGTCGCTTTTTCTGGCGCGCAAGGGGGGAATCTTGATGGGAAAAACATTGAGGCGGAACCAGAGGTCTTCCCGAAACCTGCCTTCAGCCACCATCTCTTCCAGGTTCCGGTTGGTGGCGGCGATGACCCTGATATCAACGGGGATTGATTCGGTGCCGCCCACCCGTTCGATGATTTTATGCTGCAGCACCCGCAGCAGGCGCACCTGGTCCCGAAGGGGCAGCTCGGCGACTTCATCCAAAAAAATGGTGCCGCCGTGGGCCCGTTCAAAACGGCCGGTCTTTCGGCCGACGGCCCCGGTAAAGGCCCCTTTTTCATGGCCGAACAGTTCGCTGTCAATAAGGGTTTCCGGAATCGCGCCACAGTTGACCCGGATAAACGGCCCGTCCTTGCGGGCCGAGTGCTGATGAACAAAATTGGCGATCAGTTCCTTGCCCACGCCGGTTTCCCCCAGCAGCAGCACCGGGCTGTCCTGGCCGGCCACCAGCCGGGACATCTCCATCACGCCCTTCAGGCCGAAATTCCCGCCCACAATCGTATCGGTCACCGGGCCTTGCAACTCTTTTTGGAAAAACTGCTTTTCTTCTTCCAGAAGGCTGTTGAGGCGGATGATCTCCCGGTGCTTCATGTGGTTTGAAAAGGCGATAAAGAAAGGATCGTGGAGCTGGGAAAAGAGCCGCAGGTGGTCCTCGGTCAGCATGCCGCTCCCCTCCGTACCCAGGCTGGCCACGCCGATGGGCATATCCTTATCAAGGAGGAGCATGACCAGGACAGACCAGTCGGT
>JBMORB010000246.1:0-2275 GCA_049320925.1 Thermodesulfobacteriota bacterium
CCATGTTTTTTGAGACCACCCATCCGATCAGGGGCAGAACCCATTTAAAATAGAACAGATAGAGCGACCGCAGAAAACCCTTTTGCGGCGTGGTCAGTTCCAGTACGGCCAGTACACCTTTTTTTTTCAGGTGACGGCAGAACACCTCCAATACGGCCGGTTTGTCCGCGATATTGCGAATACCAAAGGCAATGGTGACCGCGTCAAAGGTCTCTTTCTTGAACGGCAGCGCAAAGGCATCCGCCGCCAGAAGGCAGACGCGGTCAGACCAGGGGGCCGTCTTTTTTTTCCCTTCGGCCAGCATGGCCAGTGAAAAGTCGGCGCCCCACACCGACAGGCTTTGTGGGCACTGCCGCGCCGCTTCGATGGCCACGTCCCCGGTGCCGCAGGCCACGTCCAGCAGGTTCCGCGCGGATGACCCGGCCGGGATCGCCGCGGCCACCAGACATTTGCGCCAGTACACGTCCCTGCGCAGGCTCAGGAAACGATTGAGAAAATCGTACCGGGGCGCGATGGCGTCAAACATGGCTTGAATGGCCGGGGCGTGCTGCGCGTCTTTTTGGGTGGAACCGGTCTTTTTCATTGACATAATAAATACAGGTATTACTTTATAGCGTTAATTTACTTGGTGCTGCTTATCATAATAACCCGGCTGGCACAAGCGTGTTGCACCGGCCCGGACAGGAGTAAGGACCCCACACGACATGGCTGTCAAGAGAGATTACTACGAGATTCTGGGTGTGGCGCGAGATGTTACCGAAACGGAACTGAAAAAGCAGTATCGCAAGATCGCTCTGAAATGTCATCCCGACAAGAACCCCGGCAACAAGGAGGCGGAGGAACAGTTCAAGGAAGCCTCCGAGGCCTATGCGGTGCTCTGCGATCCGGAAAAGCGGCGCATCTACGATCAGTTCGGCCATGAAGGACTCAACGGGCTGGGCAACGGCAGGGGCACCGGGTTTGAGGATATTTTTTCCAGCTTCGGTGACATCTTCGAGGACTTTTTCGGGTTCGGGTCGGGCCGGCGGTCCAGGAGGGGGCCCCGCAAGGGCGAAGACCTGCGCTATGACCTGACCATCGATTTTCTGGAGGCGGCCTTCGGCAAGCAGACCGAGATCGAGATTGAAAAAATGGAGCGGTGCTCGGCCTGCGAAGGCACCGGCTGCAAGGAGGGAACCCGGCCCGAAACCTGCCGGCACTGTGGCGGCAGCGGCCAGGCCACGCGGTCCCAGGGCTTTTTCGTGGTCAAGACCACCTGCCCGGTGTGCCGGGGTACCGGCCGGATCATCGCTTCGCCCTGTCCCAAGTGCCGCGGCAACGGCAGGGAGATGACACGCAAAAAGGTCTCGTTAAAAATACCGGCGGGCGTGGACAACGGTTCCCGGCTGCGGCTGGCCGGGGAAGGGGAGGCCGGTGACCCGGGAGCGCCGCCCGGCGACCTGTATGTGTTCATCAGCGTGAATCCCCATGAATTTTTCCAGCGCAACAACACCGACATCGCGTGCATTATGGAAATATCGTTTGTTCAGGCGGCCGTCGGCGCCACCATCACCGTTCCCACCCTCACCGGTGAAAAGACGCTTGAAATTCCAAAAGGCACCCAGTATGGTGACGTCTTCCGGTTCAAGGGCGAAGGCATTCCCTCGCTTCGCGGCGGCCACCGGGGGGACCAGATCATTCAGGTGGAGATCAAAACCCCCACCCGCCTGAACAAAAAACAGGAGGAACTGCTGGCCGAATTCGCCCGGCTGGAGTCGGACAAGATCGGCAACAAACTAAAGAACCTTTTTAAACGCCGGTAAGCGGCCGTATTGCAACAAAGCCATCTTCAATGAAGAGAAAGATATGAGAGCCTCAACTTAAGATTCATCGCAGAGACGCAAAGGACGCAAAGAAAGACATGGACGCTGCGCGTAAAACAGCGACCGCCTTTCCGCGAAGCAAAACATAACCCTTTGCGCTCTTTGCGTCTTTGCGGTGCAAAAAAAAGAAAAGCTTCAAAAACCTAAATTAAGTTTTTTTATAGGAATAAACCCCAATTTTTCGAGGCCTCCAATGTTTGAACTGACAGTGACGACTCATTTTGCCGCGGCCCACCAGTTGAGAATGGTGGCCCATAAATGTGAGAATCTTCACGGCCACAACTGGAAGGTGGAGGTCTGCGTGACCGGCAACAGGCTGGACCATGCGGGCCTGCTGATCGATTTCGGCGAGCTCAAGCGGCACGTGGCTGCCGTGATCGACGGCTTGGACCACCGGTTTTTAAATGAGATTC
>JBMORB010000247.1:0-2255 GCA_049320925.1 Thermodesulfobacteriota bacterium
AGCATGGGCGTCAATGACCGTTTTCGCCCTTTGCGGCGCAGCCGAGCGCAAGCGGTTTTTCGGAAAACAAGCGGGCAGGCTGTTTGAGCCCGCCGCAGGCGGGCGAGTTCCTGCCCGCGCCGAAAAACCCGCTTGCGCGAGGGAAGCCGAAGGCCAGGCCCCGGGGCGCGATTCTTTTGGTACTTTTCCTGGCGGCAAGAAAAGTACACGGATAAAGAAAAGAGAGAGAATAATTTTAGAAAAACCACCGCATATAAAATTCGATAGCGATAGCGATTTCGACCCCGATCCCGATAGCGATACCGATTTGGATAAACAGATCAAAAGATGTGACCACATGGTTAAAACCGTTTTTGGACAACAATGATCAGACGCATTAAAAAGAAGAAACAAAACCGCTCATGAAGGGACCATCCAAAATGGCCGGCCTGTATCCCATCTTCCTGTTGCTGTTGCCGGCGATCGCCGCCGCTGCCCCGGCACCCGGCGGGCCCGGGGAAAACTCCAATGCGGCCGGGCTGCTGGCGGCCTACGTGGTGCTGGCCCTGGCCTTTTCGTTTCTCTGTTCCGTGGCGGAAGCCGTTCTTCTGAGTGTCACCCCTTCCTACATCGAGGGGCAGAAAAAAAAGCAGCCCAAGCTGGCGGCCCATCTCAAACGGCTGAAGCAGGACCACATCGACCGGTCCCTTTCCGCCATTTTGACCCTCAACACCATGGCCCATACCGTTGGCGCCATCGGCGCCGGCGCCCAGGCAACCCTTTTGTTCGGCAGTACATGGTTCGGCCTGTTTTCCGCCCTCATGACCCTGGCGATCCTTTTTCTTTCGGAAATCGTTCCCAAGACCATAGGCGCCGTCTACTGGGTGAAACTGGTGCGGCCCACCGCCATTTACGTGAGTCTCCTGATTACGGTCCTTTACCCGATCGTATGGGTTTCCGAAAAACTGACGAAAATTATCTCGCGCGGAAAAACCATCCAGATTTTCAATAAAGACGAACTGATCGCCATGGCCCAGGCCGGTGTCGAAGCCGGGCAGATTCGCGACAAGGAGTCCAAAATCATTCAGAACCTGTTCCGGTTCGAATCCCTGAAAGTCACCGACATCATGACCCCGCGCTCCGTGATCTCCGGCCTTCCCGAAGAGATGACGGTCTCCGACTCCCTGCGGCAGATTACCCGGACGCCCTTTTCCCGTCTGCCGGTTTACCAGGCCGGCCTTGATAATATCACCGGTTTTGTACTCAAGGATGACGTACTCATTGCCGCGGCCCAGAAACGGGGGGAAGAAAAACTTCACGCCCTGAAGCGTAAAATAGTGGCGATTCCGGAATCTTTGTCACTGGCGGCCCTGCTGGAGCGCCTGCTCAAGGACCGCCAGCACGTCGCCATTGTTGTTAATGAGCACGGCGGGACAGACGGCCTGGTAACGCTGGAGGATCTGATCGAAACGCTCATGGGTCTGGAAATCGTGGATGAAACCGACAACGTGGTGGACATGCGCGTCCTGGCCCGCAAGCGCTGGATGGAACGCGCCAGGGCCATGGGGCTTGACACCGATTTCCAGGACCAGGAATAACCTTTATTATCTAGCCATTCCCGGCAACCCCGCGGTGCTCCCCTCCGCGGATTTTGTTGCACTGTTTTAAAAAAGGGTTACAATATCTGTCCGCCGCCCTGAATGAGGCGGTTTTTTACGGGAATTTTGTGTCTGCCGGAGGCCTATGAACCATTTTATCGCAACTGTGGTGCTGCTGTGCTGCAGCAACGTATTCATGACGTTCGCCTGGTATGGACACCTGCGAAACCTTTCCCACAAGCCATGGATCATTGCGGCCCTGGTGAGCTGGGGCATCGCCCTGTTCGAATACATGCTCCAGGTGCCGGCCAACCGCATCGGCCACAACGCCATGTCCGTGGGCCAGCTCAAGATTCTTCAGGAGGTGATCACCCTGACGGTGTTCGTGCCCTTCTCTTTGCTTTACTTGAAGGAAAAGCTCTCAATGGACTACCTGTGGGCCGGGCTCTGCCTGATGGGCGCGGTCTTCTTCCTTTTCAAGGGGAAGATCATGGGAGCGTAGTCCGATTTTTTTTTCGCGCCGCAAAGATGCAAAGGGTTATATTCCCCTGCGCGGAGCACCCTCGTTTTTCTTTGCGTCCTCTGCGCCTTTGCGGTGACTTTTAATTGTTAAGGGCTGCCTTCATATAGTTCCGGTCACGGGGCTTTGGATTTCGACCTCGGTTTCGGTCCCGATAC
>JBMORB010000248.1:0-2254 GCA_049320925.1 Thermodesulfobacteriota bacterium
AGGGGTGCCCCCACTTCGGTAATAAAGAGATCAGCCATCTTTGCCGAGCCGCGGCCCAGTGCCTTCATCTGGTGGCCAGCTCCGGAGACATTGAGAGCACCGGCGGTTATTACAGCCGGGTGCCCCTGGGGTATCCGGGCATTCAATGGGTAGAGGGGAGAGAACTGCCCGGATTTCTGACCAACGACGCCCCCAATACCCCGGTCGTGAATGACCGGTCGTGGATAGCGAAAAACAGGATAGTATCCTTTACCGGCCGCCAGCTGAGAGACAACATGGGCAGCGTAATCGGTGTGCTGGCTTCCTTTTCCACTCAGGTCGTGGACAAGGAGGAGTATGAGATGTACAGCAACCTGGCCCACACCGCCTCCCAGGTGGTCCTCTCCAGCCTGGCCGAGACCTCCATGAAACAGGCCAGGGACGCGGCCGAAGCGGCCAGCCGTTCCAAGAGCGAGTTTCTGGCCAACATGAGCCATGAAATCCGGACCCCCATGAACGGCATCATCGGCATGACCGACCTGCTGCTGGACACCGACCTTTCCGAAGATCAGCTGGATTACGCGGAAAGCGTGCGCAGCAGCGCCGAGTCCCTGCTGGTGATCATCAACGACGTTCTGGATTTTTCCAAAATCGAGGCCGGCAAGCTCAAGCTGGAACGCATCGACTTTGACCTTGAAAAGCTGCTCAAGGAAGTCAACGACACCATGGCGCAAAGGGCAAGGCGCAAACGCATCCGCCACGACATCATGGTGAAGGAAAACGTCCCGCTTCTACTGAAAGGGGACCCGGTGCGGCTGCGCCAGATTTTAAACAACCTGTGTGACAACGCCGTGAAATTCACTCAGGCCGGGTCGGTGCGGGTCACGGTTTCCTCGTCTCACCAGACCGGCACGACGGCCACCCTGCTGTTTGAGGTTACCGACACCGGCATCGGCATCGCGCCGGAACACCACCGGGCCATATTTGAATCCTTTTCCCAGGTGGACGCTTCCACCACGAGGCAATACGGAGGCACGGGCCTGGGCCTTGCCATCACCAAAAAACTGGTGACCCTGCTGGACGGTGAAATCGGCGTGGCCAGCGAGCCGGGCAAAGGATCCACCTTCTGGGTTACCCTCGGGTTTGAAAAACGCCAGTCCCTGGCCCCGGCCGACGCGGTGACTGAAAAACCGTCCTCTTTTATCCCGGCCGCTCGGTCCCTGCGGGTGCTTCTGGTGGAAGACAGCCCCATCAGCCGGCGCGTGATGATGCAGATGCTTGAAAAGATGGGACACCAGGCCACCGTCGCCACCAACGGCGCCGAAGCGGTGAAGCTGTATGCCCATCAGGCATTTGACCTGGTCCTCATGGATATCCAGATGCCGGTCATGGACGGCATCGCGGCCACCCGTCAGATCAAGGCCATGCAGAAGGAAAAGGAAGGCAAAGTGCCGGTGATCGCCGTCACGGCCAATGCCATGGCCGGGGACAGGGAACGCATTTTAAGCCAGGGCCTGGACGATTACGTGGCCAAACCGGTCAAGATGGAAGCCCTGGCCGAGGCGATCCGGCGGAATATGGGGTGATATCTCCGACGTATGTCGTCAGCTGCCACGGCGCTGTTTTTACGCGGGCTTTCCTGTTTGGAATGTCCAATATCGAACAGAAAACACCGAATCATGAAGGAGTCCCCTTCGTTGGTCGTTGTAACAATAGTGTTCATGCGGTTTTCTGCTTTTGGGAAAAGGGGTCCTAAATTTCAGCCCGGACGTCAGTGACAGCTTTCGCCCTTTGCGGCGCAGCCGAGCGCAAACGGTTTTTTCGGGAAAAAGCGGGCAGGCTGTTTGAGCCCGCCGCAGGGGGGCGAGTTCCTGACCGCGTCGAAAAACCGTTTGCGCGAGGGAAGCTGACGGCCAAGCCGCGGGGCGCGCTTCTTTTGGTACTTTTCCTGGCGCCAAGAAAAGTACACGGATAAGCTCAAACCATGGCGTCGATCTCCCGGATTTTTTCCCGCAGTCTTTTTTCAGACACGGGAAAGGCTGTTTTCAGTTCCTGGGCAAAAATCGAGACCTTGTACTCCTCGACCATCCAGCAAAAGCCTTCCACGGCCCGGCGTTTTTCGTCCGAGGTGTCGGACGAAAGGCCGGCCACCAGCCGGTCAAGTTCCGCCTTCGCCCATGCCGCTTTTTCAGCTTTCTTCCGGTCCCCGCCGGGATTGTCCGCGGCCCGGCGGGCCCGTATAACGGCGGCCTGAATATAGCAGCCAAGCCGTTCC
>JBMORB010000249.1:0-2248 GCA_049320925.1 Thermodesulfobacteriota bacterium
GGGTTTTTGTCCACGTAGCGGTAGAGGTCGGCCGTCCCCATGCACAGGGAGGCCACGGCCCGGCCTTTGAGCAGGGTCTTGCGCCGGTTGGTGATCACCTTGTTTTCAAACAGGGGGATCATGCCGTCGGTGATGAGCTGGGTGTGAAGGCCCAGGTCGTTCTTGTTGCCCAGGTGATCGAGAATGGAGTTGGGCAGCTGGCCGAACCCGATCTGCAGCGTGGCGCCGTCGGGGATCAGCTGGGAAACATAGTGGCCGATCCGCTGGTCCACCTCGTTGGACTTGGCGTCCCGGAACCCCACTACCAGGGGCTCTTCGTGAAGGACGAGGTAATCAATGTCGTCCACGTGGATAAAACCGTCGCCGTAAGTCATGGGCATATAGGGGTTCACCTGGGCGATGACCAGGTCCGCGTTTTCCGTGCCGGCCCGGGTGATGTCCACGGACACGCCCAGGCTGCAGAAACCGAAGTTGTCCGGCGGGCTCACCTGGATCAGGGCCACGTCAAGCCCGATGTTCCGGTTGGCGAAAAGGGCGGGGATCTGGGAGAGGTAGGCGGGAATATAGTCGATCTTGCCCTCAAACGCCGCTTTTCGCATGTCCCGGCTGATAAAAAAAAGCTTGAGGAAAAAACGCCTTAGAAAGGAAGGGTCATTGACAAACTGCGCAAAGGTCGAGGAAAGCATCTGGTAGACCATGATGTCCTGAATGGTCTCGTCCTTGACCATGGTTTTGATCAGGTGCTGGGGCTCCCCGCATCCGGTGCCGATAAACACCCGGTCCCCGCTGCGAATATGGGATATGGCCGCCTCCGCGTCCACCACCTTGCCGGCGCAGTGGTTATTGAGCCAGTTTATATAATCCATCTTCTTCTCCTGGTTTGCGGAATCGGCGCTCCCGGTCCGGAGCGCCTTCTTGTGTATCCTGAAATTTTTCGGGTTATACTACCCCAGATCATCATGAAATCAAACAAAAAAAGGCCTGTAATGCCTTTCAGGGAGCGAACACTGATTGACATCCGGCTGGAGTTCCGTTAACAAGGTGGGAACCCGTAATTCTTTATTCAGGAGGTTTCATGACTGTGCGCAAGACGTTTCCAATGAGAGCCCCGGGGCGCGCGGCCGCCCTGCTTTTTTTCTGGTGCGCTGTTCTGATGGCCGGATGCGCGGGCAACCGGGTGCCCATTGACACGGCCTATCCCACGCGGCCCCTGTCGCTTCCCGCGGACCTGGCGGCCCATGACTGGGCCCAGACCGAGTGGTGGTACTATACCGGCCACCTGCAGGATGCCGAGGGAGAGCGCTACGGCTTTGAGCTGACTTTTTTCAAGCGCCGCATTGATCACGACAAGGTCCATGGCATTCCGGTGGGCTGGATTCAGGACTCGGCCATCATGACCCACTTTTCCGTGGTCCGGGAAAGTTCGGCCGACTTTGTCCATAAGGGCAGGCTGTGGTACCGCACGAAAGATACCTATGCCCGGACCGACCGTTACGAAGTGGCCTACGAGGACTGGAAGGCCTGGGGAGACATGGACAGCCACCATCTTCTGGCAAAGACCGGCGATACCGCCATTGACCTTACGGCAACACCCGCCAAGCCGCCGGTGCTTCACGGTAATGGCGGCATCGTGCCTAAAGGCGAAAACCGGGCCAACTATTACATGTCTTATACCCGGATGAACCTTTCCGGCACCCTGACGTTTGAGGGCAAAAACATCCCCGTGACCGGCCTGGCCTGGTTTGATCATGAGTTCGGCCACATGGGGAGCACCGCGCTTACCGGGTGGGACTGGTTCTCCCTTCAGATGGAGGATTCCACCGAGTACATGCTCTACGCCCTCCGCCTCAAGGACGGCACCATTGACCCGGCCAGCCACGCCTTCCGTATCGACGCCCAGGGCCGGGAGGAGAGCCTGCCCCTGTCCGATATTGATATCACCGTTCTGGCCAGGTGGAAGAGCCCGCACAACGACGCGGTTTATCCGTCGGCGTGGCACATCGTGGCCAAACCCTGGAACCTGGACGTGATCGTGATCCCCACGGTGGCCGACCAGGAGTTCCGGTACCGGGATGTCGTCTACTGGGAGGGAAGCTGCGGCGTGTACGGCGAACCGGCCAGCGGCCGGGCCTACGTGGAACTGGTGGGCTACTGTCCCTGGAAGGCCATGGCCTCGGTACTGGAAGAGTAGGGTGGCTTGCGTGTACTTTTCCTGGCGCCAGGAAAAGTACCAAAAGAAGCGCGCCCC
>JBMORB010000250.1:0-2246 GCA_049320925.1 Thermodesulfobacteriota bacterium
TTGTCGTTTTAAAAACCGGCCCGGTGTTGTTCAAAATCAATCTTTAAAAGGGATTTCGAGTTTATAACCATCTGAATTGATGAGTTTCAAAAACACAGTTTAAAACAATGCCATCAAGGAGAAAGGGAGTTTATAATTCAGTCCGGGTATTAATGACGGTTTTGGCCCTTTGCGGCGCAGCCGAACGCCAAGCCGCAGGGCGCGGTTCTTCTGGTACTTTTCTTGCCGCCAAGAAAAGTATACGGATAAAGAAACGAAGGAGAATATTTTTTTTAAATCCATCGCGCACTAAATTCGATTTCGATACCGATCCCGATAGCGATTTCGATCTGGATAAACAAATCAAAAGATGTGCCGCCATGGTTAAAACCGTTTCTGGACAACAGTAAAACCCACTGTTTTATAAAAATCATAATGCAAACCCCGTCCCTCTACCGGCTGGCCGCGGACCTGATCCTGGCGGGTCATGTTCTGGTGGCCGGCTTTATCGTTTTCGGGCTGGCACTGATCCTGGCCGGAAAAGTGTTTTCCTGGGGCTGGGTTCGCAACCCCTGGTTCCGGCTGCTTCACCTGCTTGCCATCGGTGTCGTTGCCCTGCAATCCTGGCTTGGCCGGATCTGTCCCCTGACCACATGGGAGATGGCGCTTCGTGAAAAAGCCGGGGACGCGGTTTATGCCGGTTCCTTTATCGCGCATTGGCTGGGAAGGGTTTTGTACTATCAGGTGCCGGCGTGGGTGTTCGTGGCCTGTTACACGATATTCGGTGCGCTGGTCGTGTTTGCATGGTTCCGGGTGCGGCCCCGGTCGTTTCGAGGAGGGATGAATATGACAAATAAACTTTTTCTTGTGCTGCTTATTCTTGTCGTTTTTTTTCTTCCCGCGCGGGGCGATGAAGATCTGCCCCAATGGGTGAAAGACCGTATTACGGCATACAAAGCCGGCCCCCCGGGAAATCCGGGGCATGAAATCTGGCAATATGAATACAAGGGGGAAATTGTTTATTACGTGCCGCCGCAATGTTGCGACGTGGAAAGCGATCTGTATAACGCGCGGGGCGTCACCATCTGTTCACCGGATGGCGGTTATACCGGCAGCGGGGATGGCCGGTGCCCTGATTTTTTTGAAAAAAGACAAAACGGCAGACTGGTGTGGAAAGATTCACGGGCCGGGAATAAAACAAGCCCCGAACACCGCTGACTTTACGCCTTCCGGGCCAGCCAGTTGGCCGCTTTTCTCACAAAGGACTGCTGGTGGTGGGCCGCGCTGAGACGGTGGTCCCCGCCCTTGAAAATCACCACCTCCCTGGGGTCGGCGCATAGGCTGTAAATCCGCCGGGCATGGTCCACCGGCACCACAGTGTCCTTTTCCCCGTGAAACAGCAGTACGTTGGCAAGCCCGGTCACGGCGTCGGTGATGTCAAAGCGGAGAGCCTGATCGTAAAAGGCGGGGGGCAGGGTCCTGGCCATGGGATCATCCGACAGTTGAACGGCGGCGGCCACCGGCTCGCTTTCAATGGGCGCGGCCACGGTGGCGACGCGGATGCCGGGCCATTGCCGGGCCGCTGCCAGCACCACGGCCCCGCCCATGCTGCTGCCGAAAAGGCCGGCAAGACTCGCGATGTTCTTGTGGCGGGCCACTGCTTCCACCGCGCTTTCCAGGTCCCGGCACCGGGCCTCAAGCGAGGTGGCGGCGGCAAAGTTGCCGTCGCTGCGGCCGCACCCCCTGTGGTCAAAGCGAAGGTAAGCCATCCCTTTTTCACAGCAGGCCTGGGCCAGGGCCTTTTGTTTGGGCGACTCTCCGTCCGCGAAAAGTCCGTGGCACCCCACCACAAAAGGGACGGGCAGGCGGTCAGGCAGGTGGAGCACGCCCCTCAACGTCAGGCCGTCAGCCTCGAAAGAAAGAAGTTCGGTGATCATACGCGGGGATTTTCTGTTTTACCGCTCTGCAAACAGTCCGGGTCATCCGACCATGAAACTCCAGAGCACGCCGGCGGCGCAGGCCGATCCGATGACACCGGAGGCGTTGCACGCCATGGCGTACATGAGCAGGTAATTGTTCCGGTCCTCGTGCTGGCCCATCATGTGAACCTCCCGGGCCGATCCCGGAACGGCGGAGACACCGGCTGCGCCCAGCAGGGGGTTGATTTTCTGCTTTAAAAACAGGTTCATGATCTTGGCAAAAATGACACCCGAGGCCGTGGCCACGGAAAAGGCGACGGCACCCAGCACAAAAATGCCGATGGACTT
>JBMORB010000251.1:0-16932 GCA_049320925.1 Thermodesulfobacteriota bacterium
CGTGGCGGGCCGTGCTGCGGCTGGCCGGCGGCGACGGCAACGCCATTTTGGGCCTGCTTGGCCTGACCTTTGGCATCTGGATCGGCACCCGGTTTCTCAAAGGCGGTTATAACCTGGGCCGCTCACACAGAACCCACACCAGCGCCGGATGGATGCTGCCCCTGGTCATGCTGGGGTTTCTCGTTTTGATGCTGATCTTTTCCCAAGTGCCGGAGCAGGCCAAAAGCGGGGTTCTGTTTTACAGCCTTAAAGGACCGGGGGCCGCACACGCACCGCTGCTGATCTCCCTGGCTGTGGGGCTGGGCGTCGGTTTTCTGGCCCAGCGCAGCCGGTTCTGCACCATGGGCGCCATTCGCGATACCGTGCTTTTCGGCCAGACCCACCTCTTGGGCGGCGTCCTGGCCCTGCTGGTTGTGGCCGTTTTCGTCAACCTGGTGATGGGTCAGTTCAAACCGGGTTTTGCCGGTCAGCCCGTGGCCCACACCCTGCATGCCTGGAACTTTCTGGGCATGGCCCTGGCAGGACTGGCCTTTGCCCTGGCCGGCGGATGCCCCGGCCGCCAGCTTTTTCTGGCCGGTGAAGGCGACGGCGATGCCGCCGTGTTTGTCATGGGCATGATCGTGGGCGCGGCCTTTGCCCATAATTTCGGCCTGGCCAGCTCACCCGCCGGTCTTGGCCCCCACGGCGTTGCCGGGGTGGTGGTGGGCTTTGCCGTCTGCCTGTTTATCGGGTTGACCATGAGAAAAAACATCGCATAAGAGAGGGGTAAATATGGCTGCAACTGTTGACGCAAGAGGGCTTTCCTGTCCCCAGCCGGTGATTTTGACCTTGAATGAAATCAAAAACGGAACCGACAACGAAATCGTCGTGCTGGTGGACACCGACACGTCCAGAGAGAATGTTTCCCGGGCCGCCACCAGCCAGGGATGGAAGGTGGCGAATGTTTCACCCGACGGCGAAGGCTGCCGGATTACCATCAAAAGGGCTTCGTGAGGTCCGAGTTCGATACCGATAGCGATACCGATACCGATACCGATTAAAAAGGAAATAGGTGATTTCTTTATTCAAGAAAAAAGAGGCGTCCGCCAAAAAGGCGGCCACTGCCGGTGCGGACCGGGGTATTCTGGTGTTTGAACACACCGGGGACGTGATACAGGCGGAAAAACTCCTGAAACAATCGGGCCGGCCGGCGCGGGTCATGGGACCGCCCCCGGAAATCCGCACCGGCTGCGACCTGGTCATCGAGTTTCCCCTGATTGAAGAACTGGACATTCTTCGGGACCTTGAGACGGCCGGCATCACGCCCCTGTCGGTGGTGCCGGTGACCGCGCCCCTGCTGGAACCGGTCAGTCTTTTTCAGACCACCGACTATGGAGATTATCGAATGGTGCGGGCCGCCAACATGAAGATCACCATTGAGAAAAAAAGCCGGATGATTGTCAATATTTCCGGCGGCGGATGCCCGGATGTGCCCTATCTTGCCGGACAAATGGTGGGAAAAACCCTGGCGGCGGCCCCCCGGCCCCGGGACCTGGGCAGCACCCTGTGCGGATACGCACTGGACCTGGCATATGAAGAGATTCGCCGCCAATGTTGACGGCTTCGTAAAAGTCCTTACATCGTCATTCCAGGCCTGGCCCGGAATCCAGTATAAAATTTGACATTATCCATTTTTACCAGACCCCGGCTCGGGGGCCGGGGTGACGGAATAAGGTGAATTCCGACTTTTTACGAAGCCGTCTGAATTTTAACTGTTTACGAGGCTATCCATGCTGGCTGTTGTAGGAACTGTTCCAGACGTGAATTTTCCGCTGACCCACGGGCCGGTCAGACTGAATGACGACAGGCTGTCCATCGACGGCCGCGACGTGCCGGTTCTTCGGGGCACCCCGGCCCTGCTGGCCGCGGCGGCAAAGGCCACGGAGGCCATGGGCGGGCCGGAGGTTTACGCCTTTCTGGCCGGAGACATCGGCCGGGGCGGCGGCAGCCGGGATATCTATCGGTTTCTGGAACAGCATCTGTCCGACTTTGACTTCACCGCGCTCACTTTTCATTACCTGCAACCCGATGTGGACTGGCACAACCGGGTCCTGTTTGCCGCGGAGACCCTGGCCCGGAAGCCCCTTTTGATCGCCGACGCCGGGTTCATGTACGCGGCCAAGATGAGTGGCCAGGCCGCGGCCTACGACATCTTCACGCCGGACGCCGGTGAACTGGCCTTTCTGGCCGACGAGATGGCGCCCCATCCCTTTTACACACGGGGGTTTATTCTGCACACGGACAACAGGACGGAGGACCTGATTTCCCGGGCCTACCAGCACGCCAATGCCGCAACCCTTCTTGTGGTAAAAGGCGAAACCGACTATATTGTTAAAAACCATGAGATTCTGGCCACCGTGGACCGGCCTTCGGTGGCCGCCATGGAAGCCATCGGCGGCACCGGGGACACGCTGACCGGCCTGGTCTCGGTGCTTTGCGAGACCGGACTTGTCCCGGAAAAGGCGGCCCTGACCGCGGCCGTGGCCAACCGCTGGGCCGGGGTTTACGCCGCGGCCACGCCGGCCACCCAGGTGGCGGCCCTGGTGGCGGCCCTGCCAGGGGCGCTGGAAAAGGCATTGCATTAAAAGGGTTCAAGGATTCGAGGGGCCAAGAGGTCGGGTGGGGCTGTTTCGATTTCGATAGCGATACCGATCCCGATTTGGATAAACAAGTCAAAAGATGTGCCGCCATGATTAAAACCGTTTTTACACAACAGTGACTCAGGAGACCTTATCCATGGAAAAGATCAACCCCATACGCCTTACCCAGACCGTTGCCGGGGCCGGCTGAGCCTCCAAGCTGGCTCCGGGGGACCTGGAGCAAGCGCTTTGCGGCATGAACTTTCCCGCGGACAAAAACGTGCTGGTGGGCCTTGCCCGGGCCGACGACGCCGGTGTCTACAAAATCACCGATGATCTGGCCCTGGTCCAGACCGTGGATTTTTTCACGCCCATCGTGGACGACCCCTACGATTTCGGCCGGATTGCCGCGGCCAATGCCCTGAGCGACGTCTATGCCATGGGCGGGGTGCCGAAGACCGCCATGAACATCGTGGTGTTTCCCGACAAGACCATGGACCTTTCCATTCTGCGACGGGTCATCGAAGGCGGCATGGACAAGCTTCGGGAAGCGACCGTGTCCCTGGTCGGGGGTCACACCATCACCGGAAAAGAGCTGGTCTACGGGTTGTCGGTGACCGGCACCATTCACCCCGACCAGGTGCTGACCAAAAAAACCCTTGCGCCCGGCGACGGCCTGGTGCTGACCAAGCCGCTTGGCACCGGCATTGTCAACACCGCCATCAAGGCGGGCATGGCATCACCCGGCCTGATACAGGCCGTTACCGAACAGATGGCCACATTAAACCGCGCGGCATCGGAGGTAATGGCCGCCTTTGCCGTTCATGCCTGCACCGACATCACCGGGTTCGGACTGCTGGGCCATCTGGCCGAAATGGTAAGCGGGTCCGGAACATCGGTTCGTCTTTTTTCAGACCGGATCCCCGTTATTGCCGAAGCCTTTGATTTTGCCGCCATGGGCCTGATTCCCGGGGGCGCCTACAAAAACCGGGATTTTCGGGCACCCATGGTTCAGTTTGCCCGAACGGTCAAACCAGCCCTGGCCGACATCCTGTTTGACCCCCAGACTTCGGGAGGGCTTTTGATCAGCGTGGCCCCGGACCAGGCAGAAGATTTGGTGACAGCCCTGCGAAAGGCGGAGGTGTCTCATGCCTCCCTGATCGGAAACGTATCGGAAGGTCCGGACCCGGTCATTGTTGTGGAATAACACAGCGGGCGGCAAAGCGGAGGCCATCAGCCGTTCTAACAAGAAAAAATAAGGATCAAGTGCTTGACGATATATTATGAAGCGTATTATAGTTCGCCAATTTTTTATATATTGGAAAAACACATCAGCCGGGATGCCGGCGGTGTGGCGCTTTTTGACTTGCCTGAATATGCCGGGCCGGCGGATACAAGGCCATTTTCACCTGTAAAATCCATTTTTCCCCAACACTTTTCCCCGCGCAGAAATACATAATCCGAAAAAAGGCTGTCCAGCTGTATCGGTGTGTCTGGATGAAAAGTGCGTAAGGGTATTCATATTTTCATAACAAAAATGTCTCATAAGCACAGCGGTACACTCCTGAAAAACTGGAAAATCTGTCCTATATGAGACACAAAATCGCAAAAATTGACAAAAACAGGACGAAAGGCGGCATGGTGAAAATCTTCTTAAGACAACAATCTGTTTGTGGACCAGAACGAGTTTTAAATAATATTAAGTTCTACTAAATAATCTATAAATTAAATTAAGTTCTACGGAAACTATGCCGGAAGTACGCGTCAAATCCGGCACAGAACCAGAACAGCGGCACAGTTTTTGATTGTTTCAATTTGGCTTTTTGGCTTTGATAACATAAAACAGACTGAAATTATTTGAACATTGATCAATCTTTTCTGAGAAAGAACCGGCTGCCGGCACTTTGGGGGCGGCTTGTGGCATTTCTTTTCCTGTTTTCCATTTTTTCTCCGCCTCTGCCGTTACATGCCGCAGGCGCGCCGGCAGGGTCCATCATCTCAAACCAGGCCCAGGTCACCTACACGGTGGAAGGCGTCTCCGGCTTTACCACAGCCAGCAACGTCTCTGCTTTTGCCGTTGCCGAAATTCTCGACGTGACGCTTTCATGGCAGGACGCGGCACCGGTCCCGGTGATCGCCGGCGACACGGACCGGGTGCTGTCGTTTCGAATCACCAACACCGGCAACGGCGCCGACCGTTATTCCCTCACCCCTGATGGCGCCCTGTCCGGAGACGATTTTGACCCGGTTCCCGCGACCCTGGTCCTGGACACCAATGGAAACGGCGCTTATGATGCCGGGACCGACACCGTCTACTCTCCCGGCGTAAACGACCCCGTACTGGCGGCCGACGCCTCCCTTTTTGTTTTTGTCCTTTGCGACATTCCATCCGGCCCTGGCGCTGATGATACCGGCAACATCCGGCTGACCGCCACCTCCCTTGCCGGCAATGGCGCTCCCGCCGGCACCGTCATTGCCGGCGCCGGCGAGGGCGGCACCGACGCCGTGGTGGGGACCACCGGCGCAAAAGCAGACGCCGTGGGCACTTACAGGGCCGCCGTGCTGGCCGCCGCAAAATCAGCCGTGGTTTCAGACCCCTATGGAGGGACGGCGGTGGTTCCCGGCGCGGTCATCACCTACACCATTGTGGTGTCGGTTTCCGGAGCCGGCGCCACGGCCATTGGCGTGGCCGTTGAAGACCCGGTCCCGGACAACAGCGAATATGTGGCCGGTTCCCTCACCCTCAACGGGTCCGGCCTCACCGACGCGGCCGACGCCGATGCCGGGGACGTGGGACAGACCACGGCGGATACCGTAACCGTTTTGCTGGGGGACCTTGCCGCGGGCGCCCCGGCTCGGACCATAACTTTTCAAGTGCGTGTAACCGACCCAACCTAAAGGAGGAAAGCCATGAAACAAACCTTTTTCACCCTTCTTGCGCTTGTGCTGGGGGCCGGCCTGGTCTTTTTCCGGGCGCCGGCTTTTGCCCAGGACAAGGGCAGTATTGAACTGACATCCATTGCCGAGGTGGAAGCAAAGGAATTTAATTCCGAAGGCAGGCAGGTGACGGTGCGAAAACCGGCGGGCAAGGTGGTGCCGGGAAACGAGGTGATCTACACCACCACCTACGTCAATATCGGCAAGGCCCCGGCGGAAAACGTCGCCATCACCAACCCGGTGCCTGAGCACATGATCTACAAAGACAACAGCGCGGCCGGGGAAAACACCACCATCGTGTTTTCCATTGACGGCGGCAAGACCTACAAAAGTCCCGACGCCCTGGTCGTGACCCTTGCCGACGGCACAAAGCGTCCGGCAGCGGCATCGGATTACACCCATATACGATGGACATTAAACAAGTCCCTTTCTCCGGGGGGGAAAGGGTTTGTCACATACAGGGCCATCTTGAAATAAGCAACCCATAACACGTTCAAAGCAGAGCATTAACCGAAGTAACAGCAAGAAAGGAGTAACCAGATGAAAAAGCCAAACACAAACAGATGGATCAGAAACGCAGGGCTTCTGGCCGTGGCAGTGATGCTGCTGTGGGCAGGCCCGCAGGCGGCCGTGGCGGATGGTACCCCCTCGGGCACCGACATTGACAACCTTGCCACCGTGGACTACCAGGTGGGCGGGGTGGACCAGACGCCCATTGAAAGTTCGCCCGCGGGCAACTCCACGCCGGGCGTCGGCAACGGCACGGAGACCACCTTCAAGGTGGACACCAGCCTGGACATGAGCGTGGCCTGGCAGGATGCGGCCGCCGTCGAAGTGGTTCCCGGCGAACAGAATCAGGTGCTGACCTTTGAGGTCACCAACGACGGCAACGCTACCCAGGACTTCTCTCTGTCCGCAATCAACAGGGCCGCAGGGGATGATTTTGACACCACTGGCGTGACGATCTTTGTGGAAAGCGGCGTCACTGCTGGCTATCAGGCGGCTGAGGATACCGCCACCTACATCGATGAGCTGGCTGCCGACGCTTCCAAGATCGTTTACATCGTCTCCGACATTCCGCTGACCACGGCCAACGGTAATGACGCCATCCTTGACCTGGTGGCTCAGGTGGCCGTGGGCGGGTCCGCTGCCGCCCAGGGCGCGGACATCACCACCGACGACAGCGCCATCGCCGATGATCCGGCAACGGTTCAGGTCGTGTTTGCCGACGCGGCCGGCACGGCTGCCGGCGACACCGCCAACGACGGCACTGCTTCCGATGACGGCACCTACACGGTGGTCACCGCGGCCCTGGAAGTGACCAAAGCCTCGGCGGTGGAAAGCGACCCGGTCAACGGCACAACCAACCCCAAGGCCATTCCCGGCGCGGTCATCGAATATGAGATCACCGTGGAAAACACCGGCAGCTCCAATGCCACCAGCGTCACCATCACCGACACGATTCCGGCCAACACCGATTTCGTGGTGGGCAGCGTGACCGGCGGAGATTCGGTGGATTACTCTGACGGCTCCTGGGGCTACAGCCCGGTGGGTGCCCCCGGTGATCCGGACCCGGCTGTGGTAGCAATCCAGATTGTCTTCAACTCGATTGCCGCCTCTGGAGGCAGCGCATCAGCCACCTTCCGGGTGGAAGTTGAATAACACCGGAAAACAGCCATGAACCGGACGACCATGCACTATAGAAGGCAGGCATCCCCGCCCGCCGGCATTCCTGCCGGAGCGGGCGGGGCGCGCCCTGCCTTTGCGCGCATGGCCGGCCCGCGGAGCAGGGCCGTTGCATGGGCAACGGCCCTGGCCCCGCGGACAAATCGTTTGATGCGTTTTTACACGCTGATCATAACGGCCCTGGCGCTTCTGTGCTCTATCGCATGGGCCGCTCCGCCCGACGACATCGCCAACACCGCCCGCGTCACCTTCAACGGCGGGGTGACGGTATCGTCAAACCCCGTTGTTCTGACCCGGGCCGGGGTGGTGGACTGCGTTCTTGAAAAGACCGCGGACACGGATAATCCCCTGGAGGGGGGAACCGTCACCTACCGGGTCACCGCGACAAACAACAGCGATGTGCCCGTCACCGGGCTGGTGGTCACCGACGACCTTCCCGAAGGAATCACCTTTACGCAAAGCAGCCCGGCCCCGGACACGATTGCCGACCGGCGCCTCACCTGGAACATCGGCAACCTGGCGCCCCGGCAAAGCACCGTTATCACGGTGACGGTGCGGGTGGACCAAAACAGCGACTTTGCCGGACAAACCCTTGTCAACACGGCCGCGGCCACCACGGCACAGGCGGACAGCGACCCGGACTCCAACACCGCCACCGCGGCCATCACGGTCCGTACGCCGGGCACCATCGAACTGCTGCGCTACGCGCCGTCGGTTGCCGGGGCCGAGCCCGTAAACGTCTCCCCGTCCGCCTATTCTCCCGGCGGCGACATGGCCGGGCCGTTTACCACCATGGCTCCGCCGAAGGCCCCGGACGGCCAGCCCGCCATCAATCTGAACCAGCCGGTGCCCCTGCTTTCCACCGGCGTCTATCACCAGGGAGACCCGGTTTTCATCCGCGTGAGCGACCGGGATCAGAACACCGACCCGAACACCGTGGAAACGGTGGTGGTGAGAATTTCAAGCACCCAAACGGCAGGCACCGACACCGAGGTGATCCTGCTCACGGAAACCGGGCCGGACACCGGCGTATTCACGGGTTACGTGATGTCGGCGGCTTCCGGCGGCGCTCTCCGTTCCTATAACGGACTGCTGTCCGTGTCGCCGGACGCAACCATTGTCGCCGTCTACCACGACACTGAAGACGGGCCCCAGGCCGTGGTGGACGACAGCGCCCTTGTGGACCCCTACGGCATCGTGTTCGACAGTTCCACCGGCCAGCCGGTGGACGGAGCGCGCATCACGATTCTTGACGCTTCCACCGGCCAGCCGGCCACGGTGCTGGGCGACGACGGCGTCAGCCGTTATCCGGCCACCGTGACATCCGGCGCCGTTGTCACGGACAGCGGCGGCAACCGCTATGCTCCGCCGGCGGGCGGGTTCCGGTTCCCCCTTGTCGTTCCGGGCACCTACCGCCTGGCCGTCACGCCGCCGGCGGGATACACGGCCCCTTCCATCGTGACCGACGATATCCTTCAGGCCCTGCCGGGCGCGCCGTTTGTCATTGAAACCGGGTCCCGCGGCGAAGCCTTCCGGATCGATCCCGGCCCGCCGGTTTACCTGGATATCCCCATCGACCCCATCGTTTACGCGCTCTACGTGACCAAGCAGGCCAACCAGGAGACCGCCGCGGTGGGAGACTTTCTGGCCTACACCCTGACCGTGGAAAACGCGTCGGACGACCCGGTTCCCGGCGTTCGCCTGTCGGACAGGCTGCCCCTCGGCTTCCGTTACCAGAGCGGCTCGGCCCGGCGGGACAGGGCCGTGACGTCCGATCCAACGATCTCACCCGACGGCCGGACCCTGACCTTTGCCGTGGGCGTCCTGGCCCCGCATGAAAAAGCGACCTTTACATACGTGGTGGAGGTTGCCGCCGGCACACGGCCGGGCAAGGCGGTCAACCGGGCCGTGGCCGCGGGCCGGAACGCCTCTTCGCTGCCTGCTTCCGCCACGGTTGAAATCAGGGAAGACCTGTTCCGGGGCAGGGCCGTCATCGTTGGCCGGGTGATCGCGGACAACTGCCAAAACAAAAAAATCGACGGCAACGACGGCGTGCCCGGAGTCCGCATTTACCTGGAAGACGGCGCCTTTGCCGTCACCGACGAAAACGGCATGTACCATTTTGAGGGCGTGGTGCCCGGCACCCACGTGGTCCAGATGGACCTGGCCACGATCCCGGAACGCTACCAGCCCGTTGCCTGCGAGGAAAACACAAGGTTTGCGCAAACCCCGTACTCCCAGTTCGTGGATCTTCAGGGCGGCGCCCTGTGGCGGGCCGACTTCCACGTGGCCGCAAAGCCCAGGCCGGAAGGCGAGGCCCGGCTTCGGCTGGAAAGCACCCGCGGCGGCAACGCCCTGGCCTGCCGGGCACAGGCTTCCGGCAGCGGCATCCCTCTGAAAAACCTTCGGCTCACCCTGCTTTTGCCGGATGGCGCCGTGTACACCCCGAACACCAGCCGCCTGGACGGCGCGCCGGTCACACCGGAGATAAACGGTAACGTGCTGATCTTCCGGCTGGGCGACGTGCCGGCCGCATGGGAAAAGCGGATCGAGCTTTCGGGCATTATCGGCACCGTCTTTTCGCCGAACGACGACTGGGTCCTGATCAAGGGACTGCTCACCTTCGATACCCCGTCCCAAAGAAACCAGCGAACACCGGTTGCCGAAAGCCGGGTCACCGTGACTTTTCAGGACGCCGACCTGATGCAGCCTGAAAAAGAGCCCTTTTTCGAATCCTTCGGCCACGAGCTTTCCGACGCCGGACGGCGGCAGCTGGAAACCCTGAAGGCGTCCCTGGCCGGCCGCCGGATTCAGCGGATCATCGTCACCGGTCACACCGACAACCAGCCGATCCGGGACCGCAGCCGGCATATTTTTGCCGACAACGATGCCCTTTCCCTGGGCCGGGCCCAGAGCGTGGCCGCCCATCTCCGGACCATTTTCAACCTGCCGCCGGAAAGCATCGAGGCCGTGGGCAAGGGGATGAATGAGCCGGTGGCGACCAACGGCACCGACGCGGGCCGGGCACAGAACCGCCGGGTCACCGTTTCCGTGGTGTCGGAAACCATCGCCCGGGAAACCACGGCCACCGGCGACGCCGACTTGGTCCGGGTGGTCACCCAGGGCACCCGGCCGGGAGAAGACCGGCCGCCTGCGGAAAAGCCCCGGCCTTCATCCAAAGGCAGCGACCCGGACGCCATGCCGGAAATCAACAGGGCCTTTGTCGAGTCCCTGGGCCATGAAGACGCGGCCCTGGCATGGGTGTGGCCCCGTGAGGGTTATCTGCCCGCGTCGCCCGGCATCAGGGTTGCCATCCAGCACCGGCCCGGGGCCGTGCCCCGGCTGTTGTTAAACGGCGTCGAGGTGAGCCGCCTCAATTTTGAAAAAACCGTGACCAACCGGGCCGGCACCGTGGCGGTGAGCACCTGGCGCGGCGTTGACCTGAGGGAAGGGGACAACCGGTTTGCGGCGGTCTGGCAGGCGTCGGAAACCGGCGCGCCGGTATCCGTCGAGCGGACCATTCACTATTCCGGCCCGCCGGTAAAAGCGGTGCTTGTCCCGGAAAAGTCCCGGCTGACGGCCGACGGCTCAACGCCGCCGGTGATCGCGGTGCGGCTGACCGACAAGGACGGATACCCGGCCCGCGAAGGCGTGGTGGGCCGCTTTGCGGTTTTGCCGCCCTACACGGCCCTGGCAGAAACACGGACCCTTCAGAAAGACCCGCTGACAAAGGCCGGGGATCAGGCTTCCGAATACCATGTGGAAGAAGACGGCATGGTCTTTATTCCCCTGGACCCCGGGGCCCCGTCCGGCAAAAGCACGTTGACCTTTGCTCTTGACGGCGGAGAACAGTCCGTGAGCGCCTGGCTTTCCGCCCCGGACCGGGAGTGGATCCTGGTGGGCCTGGCCGAGGGCACGGTGGGCTACAACACCCTTTCCGGCAACGCGGAAAGCCTGGCCGGCGCCGGCGTGGACGACGAGATCTACGAAGACGGCCGCATGGCCTTCTTTGCCAAGGGCAGAATCAAGGGAAAATGGCTGCTGACCCTGGCCGCGGACACCACCGAGGAAAAGGCCGCCGGTGAAACCGGAATGTTTCGCACCATCGACCCGGACACCTATTACACCCTGTACGGAGACACCACGCAGCAGGGGTACGAGGCCCCCAGCCGCAAGCGGCTTTACGTGAAAATCGAAAAGGAACGGTTCTACGCCCTGTTCGGCGACTATGCCACGGACCTCACCGTCACCGAGCTGGCCCGGTACAGCCGCAGCGCCACCGGCGTGAAATCGGAATTTGAAAACGACCGGTTCGCCTACACGGTGTTTGCCAACGAGGCGGATTCCGGCTTTATCAAGGACGAGATTCAGGGCAACGGCACCTCCGGGCTCTACTACCTGTCGGGCAAAGACATCGTGGCCAACTCGGAAACCATCGTGATCCAGACCCGGGACCGGCTTAAAAGCGAGGAGATTCTTTCCTCCCGGACCCTGACCCGGCACGTGGACTACAGCATTGACTACGACACCGGCGCTGTTTTCTTCAAGGAGCCCGTTTTCAGCAAGGATGACCGGTTCAACCCCGTCTATATTGTCGCCGACTATGAAACCGAGGCCCCGGATTCGGGCGAGTTCAACTACGGCGGCCGGGGCGCGGTCAAATTCCTGGATGGAAAGATCGAAGTGGGGGCCTCCCATGTTCACGAGGGCGGCGTGGGCGCCGAGGGCAACCTCACCGGCGCGGATGCCGCCGTCCGGCTGAACCGGAGCACCACGGTCCGGGCCGAGGTGGCCACCAGCGACAAGCGGTCCGGCACCGAGGAAAAGGACGGCAACGCCTATCTGACCGAAGTGGTCCATGCCTCGGAAAAGCTGGCGGGCAAGCTCTACGTGCGCGAGCAGCAGGCCGGGTTCGGCCTGGGCCAGCAGAACGGATCGGAAAACGGCACCCGCAAGATCGGCGGCGAAGGGTCCTACCAGGCCACGACCCGGGTGGCGGTCAATGCCGAGGCCTATCGCCAGGAGACCCTGAGCACCGACGCCAAGCGGGACGTGGCCGAGGCCGGGGTAAGCTATGCCGCCGGCGGCAAATCCTCTCTTCGCACCGGGCTGCGCCATGCCGAGGACCGTTTCTCCGACGGCACCGTCAACCGGGCCGACCAGGTGCTGGCCGGCGCCACCACCAAAGCCGCGGACGACAAGCTGACCCTTCGCGTGGACCATGAGCAGACCTTAAACCCGGACGAAAACGCCAACGCCGACTTTCCCACCCGCTCCACCCTGGGGGCCGACTATGCGATAACCCCAAAGACCACGCTTTTCGCCGAGCAGGAGTTCACCTTTGGCCAAAACGAGGACACCGAAAGCAGCCGGGTCGGCCTCAAGACCACGCCATGGACGGGCGGCAGCCTCTCCTCGTCGGTGGGAAGGGAATTAAATGAAAACGGCACCCGGGTCTTTGCCGGCATGGGCCTTTCACAGAAGTGGCGGATCAACGAACAGTGGAGCGCGGACGGCGGCCTTGATCACAGCCGGACCCTCAGTGCCCCCGGCAACACGCCGCTGAACATCAACGTGCCGCCGGCATCGGGAACCGCCGACGACAACGACTTTACCGCGGTCTCCCTGGGCGCGGCCTACACTCAGGAAACCTGGTCCGCAAACAGCCGGGCCGAGTTCCGCCATTCGGAAACCGACGACAAGTACGGCCTGATGACCGGCGTTTTCGGGGAACCTGAAGACGGGCTGGGCCTTTCTGCCAGCTTCAGGCTGTTTGACACCGAGACGGTTGCCGGCACCGACACCACGGCGGCTGACTTAAGGTTCGGCCTGGCCCGCCGGCCCAGAAACACGGCCTGGATTGTTTTGGACCGGCTGGACCTGGTGTATGAAAAAGAGACCGGCGGATCGTCTGACCTGGAAAGCCGCCGCGTCATCAACAACCTCAACGCCAACTTCAAGCCGGACGGCAGATTACAGGCCTCTTTCCAGTACGGGGCCAAGTATGTGTTTGAGACCATCGACGACGGCGACTACGGCGGCTACACCGACCTTGTCGGCATCGAGGCCCGCTACGACATCACCCGGCGGTTTGACGTGGGCGTGCACGGCGGCATGCTCCACTCCTGGAACAGCGGCCAGTTCGACTACCTGACCGGGGCGTCGCTGGGCTGTGATATTGTGAAAAACTTCTGGCTGAGTTTCGGATATAACTTTACGGGCTTTACCGACAAGGACTTTTCCGCCGCCAACTTTACGGCCCAGGGACCGTTTATTCAGTTCAGGGTCAAATTCGACCAGGCCACGGCAAAAGAAGCGGTGGAACTGCTGGACAACCGGTGACACCTATGAAAACTTGTAAAAAAACAATAACGCGGTGGATGGCGCGGGGCCTTGCAGCCGGCCTGGTGGTCCTGGCCCTTGTTGCCCCGGCGGCGGCCACGGCCATCGGCACCAGCCCCCAGTACACCTTTACCGGCAATGTCAATTTCGTTGGCACCGGCGGATCCATGCGGACTCAGCCCAACTCCGGAAATGCCTGCGCCATTGCCGCCACATCCACCAGCGCCCTTTCGGGCATTCCGGCCGGGGCCACTATTTTGGCAGCCTATCTCTACTGGGCCAAGTCCGGCAACGTGGCGGACAACACCGTCACCTTTCAGGGCTCAAACGTAACCGCCAGCCGGACCTTTTCCGAGGCCTTTGTCAACGGCGGCACCACCTACCGGTTCTTCAGCGGGTTTGCCGATGTCACTTCCTTTGTTAATACCACGAGAAACGGAAATTACACCTTTGGCGGCCTGACCATCTCCACCGGCAACCCCTGGTGCCCGGTCCAGGCCGTGGTCGGCGGATGGGCATTGGTGGTGGTCTATTCGGACACCGGGGAAAAAGAACGGGTCATCAATATCTATGACGGGTTTCAGTATTTCTGGAACAGCTCCATCACGCTTAATCCTTCAAATTTTGTTGTCTCTTCGGCCGCCGGAGTCGACGGCAAAATCGGCCACATCTCATGGGAAGGCGACCCCACCCTCACCGGTGCAAACGAATACCTGCGGTTCAACGGCACCACCCTCACCGACGCCAACAACTCGGCCACCGACCAGTACAACTCCACATTTTCCCACCTGAGCACCCTGGTCAGCACCCCCACCTATGGCGTGGACTTTGATGTCTACGACATTTCCAGCTACCTGACCCAGGGCGACAACTCAGCCACGGCGGTCTATTCCGCGGCCGGGGACCTTGTTATCTTAAGTTGCGAGATCATTTCGGTCACATCCCAGGCCGCCGATCTTTCAATTTCCAAAACCCATTCGGGAAGCTTTGTGTCCGGCGGCACCAACGACTTTACCATCACCGTGACCAACAACGGACCCACCAACAATGAAACCGGCATCGTCACCGTCACCGATGTGCTGCCCAATGGCCTGACCTACAATTCCCATGCAGGCTCCGGCTGGTCGGTGGACACCAGCGGAGCCCCCACCCTCCTTTTTACTTATGACTGCTCCGCCTCGCCCGTGGCCCCGGGCAACAGCCTGCCGGACCTGACCCTGACCGTCGATGTAGGGGCCGCGGCCGTGGGCAATGTATCCAACACCGTGTCCGTGGCCAGCGACACCACCTTTGACCCCGACACCAGCGACAATTCCGACACTGATAATGTGACGGTTTTGGCCGGGGCCGATATCGCCGTCACCAAAGCCGTGGACGACAGCACGCCGAGAGTGGGCGACACCATTGTCTACACCATTACAGCCACCAACAACGGCGCCACGAACACGGGCAATGTGGCGGTTGACGATGACCTGCCCGCGGGGGTGACCTATGTCTCCAACACGCTTTCCCAGGGAACCTACAACAGCGGCACCGGAATCTGGAGCGTGGGCAGCCTGAACGTGGGCGCCACCGCCACCCTGGACATCACCGCCACCGTGGATCAGGGCACCGGCGGGGACACCATCACCAACACCGCCACATTCACCGGCTCGGACTATCCGGACCCGGTATCGGCCAATGACAGCGCCAGCGCGGACATCACGGTGGTGGCCCCGGACCTGCTGGTGATGAAAACCGTGACCACCTTTTCCGATCCCATGGGCGGGGCCAATCCCAAGGCCATTCCAGGGGCCGTGATGATCTATACCATTCAGGTGACCAACCAGGGACCCGGGGCCGTGGACGCGGATTCAATTAAAATCTCCGACGCCATTCCGGCCGGCACCAAGCTCTACGTGGGCGACCTGGGCGACGGACCGGTGGTGTTTCTGGACGGCTCGGATTACGGCGGCACGGACAGCGGCCTTGCCCCCTACAACTACATCGCCCTGGACAATGACACCGACGATCTGGACTTTGCCGACATCAACGGATTCGGCTATCACCCCACGCCGGATGGCGACGACTGTGATGAAAACATCACGGATATTCTTGTCAATCCAAAGGGCCCGATGGACGGCGCCAGCGGCGGCAACAATCCCTCCTTCCAGATCCGCTTCCGGGTGCAGGTAAAATAGCGGCGCCGCACATCGAATCAACCGGCCGGAGCAAAACCCGCATAAGCATGGCCATAGCGGTTTCATCAAACGGCCAGCAACCCATAATTTCTTTACCTTGTCGGCCTTTCTCAGGAAAAGCCGGCCGTTGTTCTCCGCTTCCGTATTCTGTTTTTCAGGTTTTTCACCGAATCCCGGGCTTCGCTCCCTTGCCTTTTGCCCAGATATCCCGGCTCAACTTGTTTTAATCGATAATGGGTTTATTTCCACTCTGCTGGTGGCGGATACTTTTTTTCAGGGATGGCGCCAAAACGGAAACGCGGGCGCTCCACTTGCGTTTTCTCAACTTAACAGCTTGTTCTGAAGCGGAAAAGGGTGTATCTTAAAAAAAGAAGCGGCGGAAAAAGCGGGCTGGTAACTGCCCCGTGATATCCGAAAGCACGGTTCCCACACCAACATCCGGTAAAAAAAATGCAGATGCTGATTATCGGTGAGGATCCCCATGTACGGCAACTCCTGAAAGCGGAAGGCATTGCAGCGGTTGCCGATGAAACCGGCCTCCAGGCCCTTGATCTGCTGGAAACGGCACCGTATTCTCTGGTGGTCGTTTGTGACGGCTCATTGCCCGGCGCGGACGCTTTATCGTTTATTCGTCGAATTCGCCGTGACTTTCCCCGGGCCCGTGTTTTTATCCTGGTGGTGACGGATGCGGAGGCCCGGGAAAAGCGGGCCGCGTTTCTATCGGCCGGGACCGATGACTTTCTCTATAAACCGTTTTCCGGCATGGAACTTTCCGATAAGTTAAGACTGGGTGCCCGGATAGCGGCCCTGGAAAGCAAAACGGCCGGTTCCCCGGAAGTCGCCGCCGGTCCGGTCGATATAAGCGGCCTGTTAATGCGGTTACTGCCGGGCGTGGTCCATGAAATCAACAATCCCACGGGCTTTGTGTCCGGGAATCTTTCCACCATGGAAGGCTATGTGAAAGACATCGCCGAACAGTTTCACCGGCTGATGGACCTGAGGGCCGTGTTGTCGTGCCGTTCAGACCTTTCGCCCGGGGAAAAAAAGCTGCTGGATGTCTGTAAGTCGCATGCCGACCGGATCGACCTGGAGTTTGTCCTGTCCGACATAACGGCGCTTCTTAATGAAAGCCGGGAAGGAATGACCCGTATTCAGGCATTGACCCATGC
>JBMORB010000252.1:0-16753 GCA_049320925.1 Thermodesulfobacteriota bacterium
GCATAACTGATGGGCGCCGGCATCAGTTCAGGTGTTTCATCACAGGCAAAGCCGAACATGAGGCCCTGGTCTCCGGCACCCTGCTCCTTGAAAAGCCCCTCCCCCTCGTTGACACCCTGGGCGATGTCCGGAGACTGTTTGTCGATGCTGGTAACCACGGAGCAGGTCTGCCAGTCAAACCCCATGTCCGAGGAGGAGTAACCGATCTGCCGAATGGTTTCCCGGACGATATCCGGAAAGTTGACCGTGGCGTTGGCCGTGATTTCACCGGCGATAAACGCGATACCCGTGGTGACAAGCGTTTCACACGCCACGCGGCAATTTTTGTCCTGGCTGATCAAGGCGTCAAGAACCGCGTCGGAGATACAGTCGGCCACCTTGTCGGGATGCCCTTCGGTAACGGATTCGGATGTGAAAAAATGTTTTCTGCCCATGAAGAACTCCTTGTCTTTTGTTGTTGCCGCTGTCCCATCCCGCCATGTGCGTCATAACCGTTTATGAGACATTCAGCCGTGAACACGCCGATAACGGCTATCGCAAGTTAATCGCGTGACACGGCTTTTCGGGTTCGAACATCAGTCAGGTGTTGACCATATATATAATATTCCCCGGCCTGTCAACAGGAAACGCGGCACGTCCATCGCATGATAACAGATTAAATTCCGTTTGTTGAAAGGTTTGCCGCAATCCGGCCATTCTTTCTCGTTTTTCCGGCGGCGACTGGGCGACAAAATGCCCAGACCGGGAAATATCCTCTTGAAAAAAAAGCGCCTGTGAACATAATATGGCCCTTTACAAACGGCCTGAAGAACGATAATTGCTTTATCTGTTTATAACCGTCGGTTGCGATATTGAAAGGGAAGGATATACCATGGCGCGCGTTATCCCGTTGCGGGGCATACTTTACAATACCGGAAAAGTGGAAAATTTTGAAAATGTCGTGGCCCCGCCCTATGATGTCATTTCACCCGATTACCAGAAGGTCCTGTGCGACCGGCACCCCCATAACGTGGTGAGGCTGATTCTGGGCGAGCCGGGCGAGAATACGGGAGAAAAGCCCCGCTTTTACCAGGCCGCGGCCCGGCGGTTTGCCGCCTGGCGCTCCCAGGGCATTCTGGCGCAGGACAAAACGCCCGCCTTCTATCTTTCTTCCGTGGCATTCACCGTGGACCAGCAGTCCTTCACCCGTTACGGCCTCATCGCCGACGTAGGGCTGGAGCCGTTTGACAGGGGCATCATCCTGCCCCATGAGCGGACATCCTCCAAAGTCAAGGCCGACCGGCTGCTGTTGACACAAGCGACCCGGGCCAATTTCAGCCCCATTTTCTCCCTGTTTTCCGACACCGGCAATCCTGTCCTGGAGATGGTGAAGGCGGTGACCGGGGATAGAACCCCGGACATTTCCTTTGTGGACGACCGAAACGAAAAGCAGTGCCTGTGGCGCATCACAGACAAAGCCGTCCAGCAGGAGATCACCCGGGCCATGGCAGACAAGCAGCTTTTTATCGCCGACGGACATCACCGGTATGAGACGGCCCTGGCCTACCGGGAGTGGGTGGCCGGTCAGACCCCCGGCTTTTCCGCTCATCATCCGGCCAACTACGTGCTCATGTACCTTTCGAGCATGGCCGACCCCGGCCTGGTCATTCTGCCGGCCCACCGCCTGCTCAAGGGGGTTGACAGGCGCCGGCGCGACCGTTTCATTGAGGATGCCGCCGCCTATTTTGACATTCAAAAAATTCCAGCCGGCGCATCAGGACGGGAAGATCTGTTGCGGCGGATGCGGGCCGACACCACGAAAAACGCCATCGGCGCCGCCGTGGGCGGACATGACGCATTCTACCTGTTCACGCCGCGTCCCCATGTGGTGGAGACGGTATTTGAGGGAGAAGTGCCCCCGGTGCTTCGCACGCTGGACGTGACCGTGCTGACCCGGCTGATCCTGATTCGAATTCTGGGATACAACCTGGCCGAACTTGACGACGAACATGTGCTGGCCTATACAAGTATCGCGGCTGACGCCTTTGACGCCGTTTCCTCCGGGGCATGCGACATGGCGTTTCTGCTCAACGCCACCAAAAACGACCAGATGAAGGCGGTGGCCGCCGCAGGTGAAATCATGCCGAGAAAGTCGACGTTTTATTATCCGAAAGTATTCGCGGGTCTTGTCTTAAGCAGCAAGGAAGGCCCCGCGGACGACCAACCCTAGACAGGAGACTATCATGAAGGTCCTGGTAAGCGACAAGCTGGGAGAAGCAGGCATCGAGCTTTTTAAAAACGAGGCGGGAATCGAGCTGGACGTGAAAACCGGCCTGACGCCGGAAGCCCTCAAGCAGGAAATCGGTGCTTACGAGGCCCTGGTGATCCGCAGCGCCACCAAAGTCACCGCGGACATTATTGGCGCGGCCAAAAATTTAAAAGTGATCGGCCGGGCCGGTATCGGCCTGGATAACGTCAACGTGCCGGCCGCCACCCAGAAGGGTATCGTGGTGATGAACACGCCCACGGGCAACACCACTACCACCGCCGAGCACGCCATCGCCATGATGATGGCCCTTTCACGCAACATTCCCCAGGCCACCATTTCCCTGAAAGCCGGACGGTGGGAGAAGAAGAAACTCGAAGGCCGGGAGCTGATGAACAAGACCCTTGGGTTGCTGGGCTTCGGAAAGATCGGCTCCATCGTGGCCGACCGGGCCCGGGGCCTGCGCATGAAGGTGATTGTGTTCGACCCCAACGTGAACCCGGAAAAAATAAAAGAAGCCGGCTACGAAAGCGTCTCCCTGGACGAACTCTACGCCCGGTCCGACTATATCACCATTCATGTGCCCAAGATGGAAAAGACCGTCAACCTGCTCAACGCCGAAGCCTTCGCGAAAATGAAAAACGGCGTCATGGTGATCAACTGCGCCCGGGGCGGCATCATCGACGAGGCGGCCCTCTATGACGCCCTCAAATCAGGCAAAGTGGCGGGCGCGGCCCTGGACGTGTTTGCCAAGGAGCCGCCGGGTGAAAGCCCCCTGCTCACCTGCGAGAACGTGATCTGCACGCCCCACCTGGGCGCCTCCACCGAGGAGGCCCAGACCAACGTGGCCGTGGACGTGGCCAGACAGATCATCGCCTTTCTCAAGGAAGGCACCATCATCAATGCCGTCAACGCGCCCTCGGTGACCGGGGACCGGCTGGCGCGGCTCAAGCCTTATCTGGAGCTGGCCAGAAAACTGGGCCAGCTGCTGGCTCAGATTCACCGCGGCAAACTTCAGGAAGTGGCCATCGAATACAGCGGCGAATATCACGATCTCGAGCTGGGGCCCATTTCCACGGCCCTGATCAACGGTCTTCTGGAGCCCCTGGTGCGGGAAGGGGTCAACGCGGTCAACGCGCCGGCCATCGCCCAGGAGATGGGCATCAAGATCACCGAGACCCTGCGGGCCGAACTCTTTGACTACGTCAACCTGATGACGGTTCGAATGACCACCACCGAGCAGACCGACACGGTGTCCGGCACCCTGTTCGGCAAAATTTATCCCCGCATCGTGGCGATTAACGACTTTCGCGTTGATATCAGCCCGGCCGGCCATATGCTGATCATTTTAAGCGAGAACAGGCCCGGCGTCATCGGCCGCATCGGCACCACCTTCGGCGAGGCGGGGGTGAACATCGTACGCATCATGGTGGGCAACGAGGAGGTGGCCGGCCAGAAGAACATGGTGATCATCAAAACCGACGAACCGGTGCCGGCCGATATTCTTGAAACGCTCAAAAGCCAGAAAATTATTTTCTCTGCCACGCCGGTGAATTTCTGATTTCCGGCAAAGCCGATGGGTGAAAGCCGCCGAATGGATGAAGTAGTATGATCGAAGGGAACAAAAAACGAATCACGGGAGTCGGCTCGGCCCTGGTGGACCTGCTGGCCCGGGAAGAAGACGCCTTCCTGGAAATGCTGGGCGGCGCCAAGGGCGGCATGACCCTGGTGGAAAGCGAGTTTATTGAGCGGGCCATTGAGCGGGCATCTCAAAAGCCTTCCATCGTGTCGGGCGGATCGGCATGCAACACCGTTGCCGGCATCGGCATGCTGGGCGGAGAAGCCCGATTCATAGGAGTTCTGGGCCAGGACTCCTTCGGCGAACTCTTTCACTATGACCTGAAGCAAAGCAACGTGGAACCGGTACTGGCCCGGTCGGCCTCCCCCACAGGCAAGGTGCTGTCGGTGATCACGCCGGATGCCCAGCGCACCATGTTCACCTGCCTGGGCGCCTCCACCGAACTGGACCCCGCGGCCATGACCCGGCAGACCTTTGAGAGGTGCGCCATCGTGGTGGTGGAAGGGTACCTGCTGTTCAATCCCGCGCTGATGCTCGCCACGGTCCGGGCGGCCAAGGAAGCGGGGGCGCTGGTTTCGCTGGATCTGGCCAGTTTTGACGTGGTGCATCAGTCCCGGTCTCTGCTGAAAACCATCGTGACCGACTATGTGGACATACTGATCGCCAACGAGGATGAGGCCCGGGCCTACACCGGCCAGACCGACCCGCTGACGGCCCTGGAAGGTCTTTCCGAAAACGTCACCATCGCGGCCCTCAAGGTCGGGGCGCTGGGAAGCTATCTTTCCCGTTCCGGTGAGGTGGTCCGGGTCCAGCCCCAGACCGGATGCACGGCTGTGGACACCACCGGCGCCGGAGACCTGTGGGCCGCCGGGTTTCTCTATGGCCTCGTCAATGGATATTCGCTGGACAGGTGCGGAGCCCTGGGCTCGGCCTGCGGATATGAAGTGTGCCAGGTGATCGGGGCCAAAATTCCGAACGCCGGGTGGGAACGCATTCGAACCCTGTTATATTAAGGAGCGCGACAATGGCCAAAATCGAACGTATCTCCCTGGAAAGAAAACGGGAGCTTGAAGAGCCGGACAAATTCATGGTTTTTGTGGCAAAGATCATGCAGTTTGGTCAGACACACAAACAGCAGATCTCCATCGCGCTGAGCATCGCCGTTGCCGTGGCAGTAGTGACCGCCGGTGTCTTTTACGCCTCGGCCCGGGCCGAAGTCAAGGCGTCTGACATGCTGGCCCGGGTGGTCGTGCCAAAAGGGTCATCCAATGCGCCGGTGGACGCGTATAAAGCGGTCTATGAAAAATTCCCGCGCACCATTTCCGGAAAACTGGCAGGGCTGCGTTACGCCGACCATGTTCGACTCTCCGGCGATGCCGCCGCGGCCATTGAAATATACAAAAAGCTGGTCAAGGGACTGGCGGACAGGCCCACCTTCCATCATCTTGCCCTGATCGGGCTGGGCCATGCCTATGAAACCGCCGGCGATGACAAGGCCGCCGCCGGATGCTTTGAAAAAGTCATGGCCGGACCTTCCACCGGGCAGATGGAGACTGCCCTGTTCAACCTGGCCCGCATCTATGACCGCATGGGCCAAACGGAGAAAAGCCGGAAGCTGTTTGCCCGCATCGTGTCCGAATATCCTGAGTCCATGTACGCGGACATCGCCCGGGAAAAAAGCGATTCCTGACACGCGGGACCCCTTCGCAGGAAAAAAAGTCATCGCGATAAAAACGGTTTTGCCGTTTCGATGACGTTGCGTGACGTTTCTCTTGTGAACGAATGGCGGGGAAAACAGAAGGGAGGCCGCCTGTCGAAGATCCCCGGTCGGGGCGGGCTACAGGCGGGGGGCAAAAAGAGCGGGGGCGGCGGACCGCCCCCCGGTGACATCAGTGACTATACATCTTCCCGAAGTTTTTTGCCGGCTCTGAACTTTACGACATTGCAGGCCTTGATTTTGATGGGCTTGCCGGTCTGAGGATTTCTGCCTGTGCGGGCCTTGCGGTATGCCTTGGCAAACGTGCCGAAGCCGACCAGGGTGACTTTGCCGTCTTTTTTCTTCAGGGCTTTTGTCACGCCGTCCATGAAGGCATCCAGCGCCTTGGCCGCAGCAACCTTGGAAATCTTTGCATCCGCCGCCATTTTGTCAATCAACTCAGCCTTTGTCATGGTGTACACCTCTCCTCTAAAGTTGTTGTTGAATGAAACTCCCCCGATATGCGCCTGTGGCCTAACGGTACGCGACCGTTTTCCGTTAACACGTATAACAAAACGCCCTTTGCCTGTCAATACCCTATTTTTAAGGGAAAACAAAATTCCGCCCCTGTCGATCCTTTCTGCTGGCCTCACGAGAGCAGGTGGGCATACCGGGATCGGATCACTTCGAGCAGTGCGTTGCCGATGCCAAGACCCGTATCAATGAACTGGGGCCCGTAGGTTCTTCCGGTCCGGGTCCGGAATGTGGTTTTAATATCGGCGATGACGGCCAGCGCACCGGGATAGTGACGCACAAACTTCGCCAGGGGCGGCGGTGCCGTCTCGATCATCTTCCACAGGGTATGAGTGAAGTTGTCCGGCCCCCACCGGAACTTGTCGGCATCATAGAGGCTGCCGGAAACGATGTGACTGTAAACCGAGTCGGGCGGCTGTGCCGGCTTGAACGCCTCATGACAGCGTATGGCAAAAGTCACCAGCGTGATATCCGCGTCGTCCAGCACACCCGCCTCGGCCAGATGCCGGCCCGCCACCCGGGCCCCTTCAATGGCATGGTCCGGGGACGTTCGTGAAATGTCGTGCAGCAGTCCCGCGCAATGGGCCAGCAGCATCAGCCGGTCCGCCTCGGTCTCCGGGCAGCCGGCCAGCGCCGCTTCCGTTGCCGCCACCGCCCCCGCGTCCAGAGCCACCTGCATGGCATGGCCCATGCCGTGGCCCAGATTCTGCCGGGTACGTTCCCTGACAAAGGCCGCCAGTTCCTGCAGCAGCGGGCTGGCCGCGAGGCTGTCCCGGGAACGCATGACGGCCCGGGAAAGGTCCCGATAAAAAACCGGGGGCGGGCAGGCGGCCGCGATGTCCCTGGCGGTCTGCCGAAGGTCGGCGTATATGGCGACAATATCCGTATTATCCACCGATGCTCCACATCTGGCGGGGCAACTGGAATCCCCTGTCTGCCGAATCCCCGTGGCAGGCGGGTTTCTGCAGGACCACCTCCCGCAACAGCAGCCGTATCGTCTCGTCGGAGGCTCCGCCGCGAAGCGGCCCCCTGATATCCAGTGCCCGGTCGGCCATCAGGCAGGGCCGCAACTTCCCGTCCGCGGTCAGGCGAAGGCGGTTGCAGGTGCCGCAGAAATGACGGCTGACCGGATTGATGAAACCGAGTTCGCCCTTGGCGCCGTCAAACGTGAACCGCCGCGCCGTGGTGCCGTCTCCGGTCCCGCCGACCGGCACCAGGGCGCCCACACGTTCGGCAATCCGCCGCTGGATTTCAGGCGCCAGCAACGGTTCTGCAAAATCCTGCATGTGGTCCTTGACCGGCATCTGCTCGATGAAACGGACGTGCAGGGGCCACCGGCCCGCCAGGCCAGCGAAATCTTCCAGTTCGTCGTCGTTGACGCCGGGCATCACGACCATGTTCAGCTTCACCGGTGAAAACCCGGCATCCAGTGCCGCCGTCACACCGGCCCAGACCCGGTCAAAGCAGTCATGCCCCGTGATGGTCTTAAACCGCCGCCGGTCCAGCGTGTCCAGGCTGATGTTGATGCGGCCGATGCCGGCTTCCCGTATCCGGTGAACGCAGTCGGCCAGTAAAACCCCGTTGGTGGTCAGCGAAAGATCGGTGACGCCGGGGAGGGCCGCCACCCGGCTCAGGAACCGGCAGGCGTCCCTGCGCACCAGGGGCTCGCCGCCGGTGACACGAACCTTGGTGATGCCCATCTCCGCGCCGGCGCGAATCACGCGCAGCAGTTCCTCATAGGACAGAATGGCGTCATGGGGAAGTTTTTTCGCGTACCGGGAGGGATTGCAGTAGACGCAGTTCAGGTTGCACCGATCCGTAATTGAAACGCGCAGGTAGGTGACGGTCCGGGCGTGCGTGTCGGTCAGGCGTGTGTTCACCAGTGTCCTGTCTCATGCCGTTATGGATTTGATTGTTTCAACAAATGATGGTATTCGGTTGCCCGGAGGCATCACCTGTTGTTTCTGCCGGGCCTTTCCGCCGTGAGGCGGCCCGGCCATTTCCAGGTTTTCATGATGCCCGAAATCATAACCCCCGTCAAGGTGAACGGGGCGGTGGAAAAGCGCATGACAGCGGCACAACCCTACGGCCATTCCATGGCCCGGCTTTTGAACGACCTTTACGGCCGGGAAAGGGTTTCGCGACTGGTGGTGGTAATGCGCCACTCGGCCCGGCGATACGCGGAGCACCCGGCCGGCGAACCCTTCATGGAACTCACCGAGGAAGGAAAGGACATGGCTTACGCGTGGGGCCGGGCATTGCCCCTGGGCGCGCCGGTTTCTTTTTTTTCAAGCTTTATCGGCCGGTGCATTGAGACCGCCTACCTGATCGACAAGGGTCATGTGGCGGCCGGCGGCCGGACCCGGCACCCGGTCATTGAAAGGACGCTTTCGCCCTACTATGTAAGAAACGCCAGTCGGTTTCTCGAGGTCTGTAAAACCTTTTCCGATTTTTTTGGCCAGTGGTTTGCCGGCCGCATTTCGCCGGATATCATCGACCCTCCCTCGGATATCGCCCGGCAGATGAACGTCTTCTGGAACCGGCGGCTCGACAACACCCTTGACGATACCGGCAAAACCGTCGACATCTGCGTCACCCACGACTGGAACCTGTTCGTGGCCCGGGAATACCTGCTGGGCCTGGCCCATGACGCCCACGGCGACGTGGCCTACCTCGACGGAGTGATCGTGTTTGAGGAAGACCGGAAACGCTATATCGTCAGCCCGGACAGCACACCCGTGGCCCTGGACGCTTCGCAGGGATGAGACACGGGCTTTCCCTGAATTTCAAACCGTAAAGGAGTTTTGCTTCATGACCCACGTTGACCGTCTTTTTATCCACCGCATGGACACCGCCTTCCCCTGGCCTGTCTGGCTGGCGGGGTGGCTGGCCCTTTTAAAGGGCCTGATATGGCTCTCTACAGACCCTAACCTGCCCGACCCCCAGTTGATGGTCCTGGGCGTCAAGCACTCGCTTTTCATGATCCCCTTTGTCGCCTGCGCCTTTGGTGCCTGGAAGCTGAAACGGTGGGCCGGGTGGACGCTGGTGGCGCTGTGCGGCCTGGAACTGGTTTTCTTCATCATCTACCCGCCGGCCATAAGCGCCCTGGCCCTCAACAATATCACGGCCGTCACCTTCCTGTTTTCCGGGGCCGTGTTCCTCGTCAACGGACCGGCGGGGGCCATTCTGATCCTTTCCCTGGTCCCGGCACTCCTTCGCCATGCCGAAAAACACAAATCAAAAAAGGAGGGCGCCTGATGAAATACAAGTACCTGAAGCTTGACATCACCGACCGGGTGGCGCTGGTGACCATTGACCGGCCGGAGAAGAAAAACGCGCTTTCCCCGGAAGTGCTGGCCGAAGTCGAGGCCATGTTTACCGCCCTGGACGCGGACCCCGGCGTTCACGTGGTGGTGTTCACCGGCGGGGAAAGCTTTTTTTCCGCCGGGTTCGACCTGGATTTTATCCGTACGATTCAAAAGGACGCCAACGAGGCGTTTACCGGCCTGTTTCACCGGGCCTACCGGTCGATCCTGTTCTGCGGCCAGCCGGTAATCGCGGCGGTGGGAGGGCCGGCGATTGCCGGCGGGTTCGACCTGACCATGATGTGCGATATCCGCTACGCCTCGGAACGGGCCCGGTTCGGCCAGCGGGAAATCGCCCTGACCCTGACGCCTATCCTGGACCCCCTTTGGCGGATCATCGGGCTTGGCCGGGCCAAAGAAGTGGCCCTGACCGGCCGGATTTACGGCGCCGCCGAGGCCGAGCAGATGGGATATGTAAGCCGGGTGTTTCCGGAAGGCCGGCTGGTCGAATCGGTCATGGCTATTGCGAAACCCATGGCCGCATACGACCGTCAGTGCCTGCGGGAAACCAAACAGCTGTCCAACACGCTTTTAAACATGGACCTGAATGGCGCCATGAAAGCCCAGGAATGGCTGTTTAGAACCTATATCGGCGCACCGGACAACCACCGGCGCATCGACGCCCTGCTGGAAAACCTGAAGAAGAAATAGCCGGCGCAGGGGCCTGCATGCCGGCACGTTGTCTTTCTCAAAAACAAAACCCGGCAGCGCCTTTTCACCTCTGCCGGGTGGACGGCCCCTCTGGCAATCCCCTGCGTTACTCTTCCCCCATCCGGCTCATCACCTGTGAAAGCCGCATCTGGGCCGCCTGAACCTGCGGGTCCGCCATGTAGGGCATCATTTTCATAAATGAATCCGCATACCGCCGGCTGACGGCCTCGGTCTCCTGCTGGGACTGTTTCAGGTCCTCGGGCAGGTTTGCCGGGTCCTCGAGTTCCGGATATTTCTCCCGCATGGCTTTCATCTTGGGCACCAGAGGCTCCATGCCGTCGGCGAATTTATTGATCGCGGCCGCCACATCTTCGGCGTTCTGCGCTTTCTCCATGGCGCCGGCATAGGATTCCATGAGGCCTGTAAAGGATTTGTTAAGGCTGATAATGTCCGAATACTTTCCGCCGCAGCCGGCCAGCAGAACAGCCAGCCCCAGTACCATTGCCACCGTCGTAACGCTGTTTTTCATTTTTATGCTCCTTTATGAACTGTGATGTTATTCAAGGTCCGGCCGCAAGGAATGCCGGGCCGTCAGGTAATGCCGGTAATCTTCAACGGCCTGGCTCACCTGGTCCCGGGTTTCAATCCGCCGGATGGATTCCCGGAATCGAAGGTTGTGGGGCATGGCCCTGGTAAACCAGCCCAGGCGGCTGCGCATCACCCGGCACGCGTGGGTTTCTCCATAATGGTCCACCATGGCGTCTATATAACTCAGCATCACGGCAAACCGTTCCTCCAGTGCCGGTTCGATCACCGCTTCCCCCTTCAGGCAGGCGTCGATCTGCTGAAATATCCAGGGCGCGCCGATGGCGGCCCGGCCCACCATGACCGCGTCGCACCCGGTCTGGACCAGCATCCGCCGGGCATCGGCCGGGCAGACAATGTCGCCGTTGCCGATCACCGGCAGGCCGGTCCGCTGTTTTAAGGCGGCGATTAATGACCAGTCGGCCCGGCCCCCGAACCCCTGGCCGGCGGTGCGGGGATGAAGAGTCACCGCGTCAACGCCCCGGGCCTGAGCAATATCGGCCAGACGAAAAGCGTCGCTGCCGTCCGCGGTCCATCCGCTTCGCATCTTGATGGTCAGGGGAATGGTCACGGCCTCACGGACCGCGCTGATAATATCCGCGGCCCTGGCTGTATCCCTCATCAGGGCCGCGCCCGCGCCGGACTTTAAAATCTTTCTTACCGCGCAGCCGAAGTTGATGTCGATGATGTCGGCGCCGGATGCCTGAACGATGGCGGCGGCCCGGCCCATGACCGACGGATCGCTGCCGAAGATCTGAACCGCCAGGGGCTTTTCCCCGTCCGCGGTCCGCAGCATGGCCTCGGTCTTGGCGGCCCGGTGGGCCAGGCCGTGGGCGCTGACCATTTCAGAATAGACCAGAGCGCAGCCGAATGAGCGGGCCAGCTTTCGAAGGGGCGCGTCGGTAATACCTGCCAGAGGGGCAAGAACAGTAAGGTTTTCAAGGAGAACCGGCCCGATCTTCATGTGTGCCTCGCGGGCCCGGTTGTGGGCCGTGTTTTCCCGGGAATGTACATTGAAAACGGTGTTAAAGCACGCGGACCAGGTCCACCACCACCACCGGGCTTCCCGGCGGGCCGTTGGGCCCTTCATATTTTACAAACACGCCGTCGGCTTTGCGGAACCAGTAATCGGCCCCCCACAGCGGCGCCAGCACACCGGGCAAACCGAGCCTGATCTGCTGGATCTCCACCGGCTGGCCGAGCACCGACCTTGTGCATACCCCTTTTTTCCGGGCAACGACCTGGTGAGGCTCCAGCGTGCTGGGTCGCAATACCCAGAATTCCAGCTTCTCTTCGCCTGAAAGCACGAAAGGCCGAAAAGAGATACTGGTGGCCTGGTACCACGGCTTGTCATCAATGGTATACCGGCGATTGACGGTCTTGCCCTGAAATGTGCCGGTCAGATGAATAATGTTTCCCCGTCGTTCGGCCCTCACGTTGGTTTTTTCCGCGGGCCGGACCGCTTCCCACCGGGTGGTGGCGTAATCGGCGTCAATGGTGGTAACCGACCGCTCGCCTTTTTCCACATACACCAGCCGGGTCTGGCTCCCTTTTTCCAGGCACCATTCCACATCACTGAGGTCCGACGCCACGCACTGCCGGTATTGATAACGTTCCACGCCGGAGCCGATCACCGCCACGGACAACGACAGCCAGATCCCCGCGCCCACGCCGCATATCTTTGTCAGAAATCGCATTCTCATTGGTTTACCTTTTCCGGTCCGATCCATGGTTTAACGCACGGGGTATAATAAAGAACCCGGTGTCCCGTGTCAATGGGGCCGGCAAAAAACCAGAGGTTGACCCTGCCTGCCACCGGGGTTACAGTGATATTTCACAAGGAGCCTGAAATGGATATTGGAAATGAGATGCCGGTCCGCAATGCGTCGGCAGAAGAGATTGAAGCGATCCTGAAAAGGTATAAAACCGTGGCCGTGGTGGGCGTCTCCCACAAACCGGAACGTGACAGCCATAAAGTGGCTGCCTACCTTCAGGCCGCCGGATACCGGATGGTGCCCATCCACCCCCTGCGAAAAGAGGTCCTGGGCCGGACCGTTTATCCTGACCTGATGTCCGTTCCGTTTCCCGTGGAGATCGTGAACATCTTCCGCCGGCCCGACGCGGTGGAGCCCGTCGTGGACCAGGCCATAGCCGCGGGCGCCAGGGTCGTATGGATGCAACTGGGCATCGTCAACCACAGGGCCGCGCAAAAGGCGGCGGCAGCCGGACTGGGGGTGATAATGGACAAATGCATTCAGGTGGAGCACATGAAAATGGTGTCGCAGGGAAACCCGGATTGAGTTGTTTATCATTTATCGGTGTGCCACCGCCTCATCTCTGTTAATCCTGCCTTGCGCTTCATCAAAACATCGGCATCAGGCCGCATAAAAGCCATGGCCGCGGCAACTTTCCGGTCTGTTGCGGCGGCCATGACAAAGGGTAAAAAATCTATCGGAAAGACTATACTCCCCCCTCCAGCTTGCACTGCTTAAAATCAATCTCCTTGCCGCACTTATCGCACTTGTGCGGCTTGTTGAATTCGTCCGAGAAAATCTCCTTTGGCTCCCCGCATTTGGGACACTTGCAAATAAACGATTTCAAACTCTTGAACTGTTCAAAACCTGGACAATGCTGAGGTGTGGTCATATTGCCTCCTTGTGAACAGGCGGCCGGGATCCGGCCCCGGTTGTATTGTTTACAACTCGGCTTTCCACTGGCCGTGAATATTGCAATATTCCCTGGCCGTGAATTTGCTCGCCGTCATGACAAAAACGGCCTGGGGCACATCGCCGGGCTTGAGAAACTGGGTATAGCTCTTGCCGTCGGCGATCAGCTCGATCCACTGAATGTAGTGTTTCTCCTCCATGGGATGAGCCACACTGCCCACCTTGACCGTGATCCTGTCACCCGACTTTTCGATCACCGGCACATGTTTCTCCTTTGAAGCATCCACCGTGTTCTCCTTCATCAGGGTCATGGGCTGGTCGCAGCACACCAGGGTTCCGTCACTGCCGAACATCACCTCGACAATATTTCCGCACAGCTCGCATTTATAAATCTGAAAACGTTCCGCCATGGCAAACCTCCTTGAAGTTATGAAGTTAATAAGATTGGCTGGCCTTGAATGTTCATTTGCCGTCATGGTCCCCCTTGACACCGGCGCGAATGAACGAAATGCCTGAATACCAAAAATATAGATACGCTGCGGCGCAATGTCAATAGCCCGGATATTTTATAAAATCCCCGGGCGAACGCCGGAAGGTGTTTTAAATCCGGTGAATCGCAAGTGGCGGGGTCAGACGGGCATTGGCTTTTTTCAGCAGTTCCTCCGAAGAGATGACCGCGGTTCCATGGCCGGCCCCTTTGCCGGTAAAGTGCCGCCGGGCCACCGCCTGAACCGCTTGCCGGGTCACGGCCAGCACCCCGTTTTTAAACCGCCGCCGCTCGGCGTCGGACAGGCCCACCAGGTCGCGGTAAAAGGCCCGGGTGGCAGTTTCGGCCGGGGTGTCCGGCTTGTCGATATCCGAGCAGACCTGAAGCACCGATTCGGTGATTTCCTCGCCGGTGTAATCGCCGGACTGTATATAGTCCGCGGCCCGGTCATAAACCTCCAGGGTGGCCCGGATGTGCGGGTCCCGGTAGGAGGCAAAACAGAACCGCCCGTCCTCCGGGCTGTAAAGGGCAAAGCCGCCGTAGGCGCCGCCCTTTTCCCGGATTTCCCGGTGAAGAAACGATGACCGCAGCAGCTTGCTGATAACGGCCAGCACCGGCGCGTCTTCGTGGTCCATTCGAACGGCGGGGAAAACGGAAGCCACAAAGGAAACCGCCGTGGCGGTGGCCCACCCCTCCCGGGCCGGCTGTTTTTCATATTCAAGGCCGTCCACGGCAAACCCGGCGGGCCTTCCGGCGGTGCCAAGTCCGGCGGCCATGGAACGGGCAAGATCCCCGGCGCTTTTCAGGGTATTGCCGTGGCCGATCAGTCCTGTTTTCAGATTATCGCGCACAAAAATGGTCCGCGCGATTCTGGAAAGTTTTTCGGCGACATCCTCCAGCTTTGGGCCGTCCAGGTCGGCGGCCAGTTCCTTGATATATTGAAGCTGGTAAATGCCGTGCCAGAGTTCCGAAAGATGGCTGGCGGCGGAAATATGCCGCGAGGCCAAAGAAATGGCGTACCGGTGGCCGTTGTGCACCACGGAGGATTCCAGGGATGCCCGGTACTCCGCCAGCAGCTGCCTGAGCCGTTGATGATCGGCAAAACTGTAGTCGCACAGCAGTTCCCGAAGAATGTCAAACATCCGGTCGATTTTCCGGTCCAGGCATTTTCCTGAAAACGAAAGATAAGGAACGCACTGCCCGCCGGCCCCGTGCCGGGTCCGGGCCTGTGACGACAGGCCGATGCCGCCGGTGTGCATGTCGATATAACGGTCCAGGGCCACGTAGTCGCGCAGGCGGGTTCCCATGCGGGGCAGGGCCGCGCAGAAAAAAGGGACCAGGGGCAGCAGGTCCGCCGCCAGCAGGCCGATACCGGCCGCCGATGTAAAATAAAAGATGCCGGAGGTGGGCTGGTCGTAGACACACAGCCGTTCTTCCCTCAGCACCGGGGCCGCTGTCTGCACCCCGCTGTCAATGTCTGAAAGCTTCAGGGTGGGTAAAACGGAAATGTCCTCATCGGCCATCTGAAGCGCCTCCAGTGCCGCGGCGTCCTGTTTGATTCTTTCCACATCCGCCGGGGTCATGGATGCGGCAATGCGGGCCAGGTCGCGTTTTTCCCTGGCCTCCTCTCTGGCCTCCATCTCCGGGTCCGGCTCCAGGGTAAAAAGAACCCGGTGGGGATTGTCTAAAAACCAGTTCCGGATGCAGTTCTCAAGAAACGGGCCGGCGGCCATTTCCCGGCGCAGCTTCTCCAGGTAGGGGTCAAGATGGATGATCTCGGCCGGGTCGGTGCCGTGAAGCCAGCTGCCGCACAGGGTCAGCAGCAACTTTATGCCGTAGGGATAGGGCGTGTTGGAAATCTCCCGGCGGTGAAACTCGATCTGGTGGATGGCCGACTCCACCAGTTCAGGATCGATACCCCGGTCCGCCACATCGGCCAGCGTGTCCCGAATGATCTTCTCCACGGCGCCGGCATCGTCTTTTCCCACGTCTTTCAGGCCGCAGGCAAACAGGGTGTCCTTCATGTCCGGATCATAACCCGTGCCGTCGGCCAGGGCGCTGCCCAGACCGGAGTCGATCAGGGCCTTGTACAATGGGCAGCCGGGATTGCCCAGCAGCACCTGCTCCAGAAGGGAAAGCGTGAACACTTCAAAATTTTCCCGCACATCGGCCATGAGCCAGGCCACGCAGGCCTGGTATTTTCTTGCCCCGTCCTCGCCCGGCGCCAGCGGATAAGTGTGGGAGGCGGTCCGGGGCGACTGCCACCGGGGCTGGGAATCCACCCGGGTGCCGGGGTCAATTCCGGAAAACCGGCACAGCACACGGTCGTTGATGACCGCCAGCAGCTCGGAAAGAGGGATATCGCCATAGGTGTAGAAATAGGCATTACTGGGATGGTAATGGCGCCGGTGAAATTCCCTGAGCTGGTCCCAGGTCAACGTCGGGATCACCGCCGGGTCGCCGCCGGAGTTGTTGCTGTAGGTGGTGTCCGGATAAAGGGCCGCCATCAGCGCCCGGGACATCACCTGGTCCGGCGATGACATGGCGCCCTTCATCTCGTTGTAGACCACGCCTTTGTACACCAGCGCCGGCTTGTTCCGGTCCCCGCCTTCCCCGGCCACCTCCAGGCGGTGGCCCTCCTGCTTGAAACTCAATTCGGTAAGCAGGGGGAAGAAAACCGCGTCCAGGTAGACATCCAGCAGGTTGTAAAAGTCCTTCCGGTTGGGGGAGGCAAAAGGATACATGGTCCAGTCGGCGGCGGTCAGGGCATTCATGAAAGAGTTCAGGCTGCGCCGGATCATGGAAAAAAACGGGTCCCTCACCGGGTATTTCACCGAGCCGCACAGAATGGTGTGCTCCAGGATATGGGCCACGCCGGTGGAGTCCCGGGGCACCGTCTTGAAGGCCACGGAAAAGGCGTTTTCCCTGTCCCGGTTGGCGACATG
>JBMORB010000253.1:0-2207 GCA_049320925.1 Thermodesulfobacteriota bacterium
CCGATGCCCGAAGCCGCGCCGGTGATGGCCGCCACCTTGTTGTTCAGGTTTCTCATTATTTTCCCTCGAACCGCTTAAAGATTTTCGCGTTTTCCATCACGTCCAGGGTCCTGTGCAGCAGGTCCACGATCTCTTTTGTGGTGGTGTTTTCATCATCCAGGGTCATGATGTTTTCTTCGATGTACGCCAGATAGTTTTTCAGGGCCATCTCGGTGTCTTTCGTGTCAAAACAGCGAACGCTCTGCTCCAGCTCGATGCTCAGGCCGTGGCGCAGGGTGGTGCTTTCGCCCTGCACCACCGATTTCTTGATGGCGTCAATGGCCACGGGCGGCCGTTTGCTCATCAGGTCGGCAAAGGACTGAACCTTCTGTGTAAACTCCGTCTTGTCAAACACGTCGGTGAGCAGGCCGGCCTGTTTTGCCTCCGACGGGGTCCACTGGCACCCGCGCAGCATCAGCTCCAGTGCCCGGGCCCGGCCCATGAGCCGGGGCAGCCGCTGGGTGCCTCCGCCGCCGGGCACGATATTGACCAGCACCTCGGGCTGGCCGATGGTAAAGCCCTGGTCACCCACCATGAACCGGAAATCAAAGCAGGCCGCCATCTCGGTACCGCCGCCGTTGCAGGAGCCGTTGATGGCGGCAATGGTGATCTTGTTCATGCGCTCGATGGCAAAATAGGCCCGCGTCATCTGGAACCACAAAAACATGCCCGACGAATATCCCCGGATGGCCCTGGCCTGCCAGAGTGTCAGGGTTTCATACCAGGGGAACAGGTCCATGAGCCAGTTGGAAAACGTGATGTAGTATTTGAGCAGGGCGCTGGTGGGCCGGTAACGCACCAACAGGTGAAGCAGCAGCCGCCGCAGGTGGGATGTCAGGGCCGCAAGCTCGTGAATGGAAAAATGCATGATATACGAGTCCTCGCGCCCGCCGGTGAGGACAAACACCCGGACTGAATCGTCCCTGCGGACGGCCCTGATCAGGTGGTGCATTTCGGCCAGCATGTCGGTAATGATGAAGTTGACCGGCGGGTTGTGAATCTCCACCCACAGGGTCTGGTTGACCTGCCGCGTCTTGAGGTACTTGTAGGTCATGGGCGCTCCTTTCGGTGGAACCGCCGTTCTTAAAATTGTGGATGGACGGGAATCAGGCAGTGTCAACCAGGGCCACCACCCGGGCCGGGCCGGCGCTGGCCCCCTCGATCTTCAAGGGGAAGCAGGCCACTTTAAATCCGTGGGGCGGAAGGGCGGAAAGATTGACCAGCCGCTCGATGTGGGAGTAGGCCCGGTCCACCTGGTGGGCGGCCCAGAAAATTCCCTTTCCCCCTTTTTCCGCGGCCCTCGCGGCCTGAAGGTCCAGCGGCTCATCCCAGCCCCAGGCGTCGATGCCCATGACCCGGATGCCCTGGTCGATCAGCCACACCGTGGCGTCGGCGGTGACGCCGGGGCCCTGGAAAATATAATCGGGCGCGCCGTAATGCTTGTCACATCCGGTGTGAATCAGCACAATGTCAAAAGGCTTGAGCGTGTATCCCATATCGTCAAGACCTTTGTGAATATCGGTCGCGGTCACCGGATTGCCCCTGGATTTGCGGGTCATGTTCAGTACCACGCCGTCGGAAAAGAACCATTCCAGGGGAAGCCGGTCGATGGTGGCGGCGGGTTTGCCTTCGATGGTGCTGTTATAGTGCCACGGCGCGTCCACGTGGGTGGTGCTGTGGGTGCCCAGCCGGGTGATCTCCTCGGTGGCCCACCCCTCATCGTTGCGAAAGGCCGACGCGGGAGCGTTGAGCAGAGCAGCGGCCTGGGCCGCGCCGTGGGCGTGATCGGAATAGGAAACATGAATGGCGTCAAATGCCGCGCTCTCCTTTGGCATGGAGCGGATCGTGGCCGACAGGTCGATGACTTTCACAAAAAGCCCCCCTTCATGATTGGATATTCCCTGTTCGATATTTAGTCATTGTTGTCCGAAATCAGGCTCCAACAGGAATCCAGAGCTTATAACCGTTCGAATTTACGAATTTCAGCAAGGGAAGCCGACGGCCAAGCCGCACGGGCCGGTTCTTTTGGCACTTTTCTTGCCGCCAAGAAAAGTACACGGATAAAAAAGTGGTGCGTCATGCCGGGCCACGACCCGGCATCCAGTAACTGATGACCGGCACACCCTACCGTCCGGTTGCACTGGACCCCGGCTCGGGGGCCGGGGTGA
>JBMORB010000254.1:0-2199 GCA_049320925.1 Thermodesulfobacteriota bacterium
CCTGAAAAACCAGCATATAAAGGCAGTGACCAGCAGTCCTGCCACGGCAAGGCCTGAAAGCCCTGCCAGCGCGAAAATGGCGGTGGCAAACGCACCGGCCCCTATAAATGGATATCCCGGCCTGGCGATGGGAAACGCAGTCCGGGACGGCGGATCAGCCCACTTGTATTGGTTCATCTCAAGGTGTCTTTATATCCTGATGATTGCCGTGTATTTATGGTTCTATGTAACAAAGATTGCCTGTATTGTCAACATTCTAATTTTCATTTGTAACCGGCCGCAGGCATGGCGGCAAAGACAGTGATTCAGCGGGGCCGCCCTTCCGGACGCCCCGGCGCGATTTCTTTGCCTGTTGCCAAAAGGGTTAAACCGGTATAGTATCGGATAGAAAAATAAAGGAGCTATCCGATATGGACCCCGGAATCCTGAAAAATATTGAAGGCAAAAAAAGAGAACTGGACAGGCACCGGCCCCTGCCGCCATCCCTGGCTTCCAGGCTGAAGGACGAATTCGCCTTGGAATGGACCTATAACACCAACGCCCTTGAGGGCAATACGCTGTCCCTTCAGGAAACCGATCTGGTCATCAACAGAGGCGTGACCATCGGCGGCAAGTCGTTAAGGGAGCATTTCGAAGCCGTCAACCATGTTGAAGCCATCCGATGCCTGTATGACGTTTCAACAAAAACAGGGGTATTCAGCGAAGACCTGATTTTAAAGCTGCACCGGCTGATACTGAAAAACATTGATGATGCCGCCGCCGGGACTTATCGGCGTCACAACGTCAGAATCATGGGCGCGCATCATCTGCCGCCGGATGCGGGAAAGATCGGCGGACTGATGGCCGAACTGGTGAGCTGGTATCATGGCAACCGCAAGCGCCTGCCGACGGCGGAACTGGCTGCCCAGGTTCATTACCGGCTGGTTTACATCCATCCGTTTCTCGATGGCAACGGTCGCGCCGCCCGGCTGCTGATGAATCTGGTGCTGATCCAGAATGGGTATCCGCCGGCGGTGATCATGAATCTTGACAGAAAGAAGTATTACAGGGTGTTAAAGGAGGCGGACATGGGCAACAGGGAGTCTTTTGACAATTTCATCGGCAAGGCGATTGAAAGGTCTTTGGTCATTTACCTGAATGCCATTATTCCGGCCCGGCACCAGAAAAAGGAAAAACAGGGTTATATCCCTCTGCGGGAAGCCACCCAATACTGCGACTATTCCCAGGAATACCTCTCTTTTCTGGCCAGAACCGGAAAGCTGTCCGCCGTCAAGTTCGGCCGCAACTGGATGACCACAGAGGAGGCCGTCCGGGAGTATGTCAGGGAACATGGAGAGTCAGTGGCTTGATGGCGGCGCTTGTCAGCGGGTAAAAAACAATATACATAAGGAAAAGCCGAAAACGCCTGTGAAAGGTTTGGGGCGATGGGGTGGAATCCGGGATGGTCCCGGGAGAGTAGTCTATTTATAAAACTTAATGATTTTAAAAAATTATGGCGGAAGTGCATGGGAATCGAACCCACCCGGGACGGTGTTAGCGCCCCACACCGGATTTGAAGTCCGGGAGCATCACCAGAACGCTGCGCACTTCCGCAATTTACTGATTAAAGCTAATGACTGGCGCCGGACAAGTCAACAAGATTTTGCATCAGGCGCGCCGGACGGTTTGGGAGTGTATCCATGATCAACAGAGAGCGGCTGGCCGACACGTTTGTGTCGCTGGTGAAAATCGACAGTGAATCGAGGAATGAAAAGGCGGTGTGCGCGTTTCTGGCCGATCTGTTTCAGGCCATGGGAGGCGCGGCCGTGGTGGATGACGCCGGTGCCCGCATCGGGGGAAACAGCGGCAACCTGATCGTCCGGTTCGCCGGAGACCCCGGCATCGAGCCCATGCTGCTGTGCGCCCACATGGATACCGTGTCGCCGGGGGCGGGCATTGATCCCGTGCTGACCGACGGCGTGTTTTCCAGCCGGGGCGACACCATTCTGGGGGCCGACGACAAGAGCGCCATTGCCGTCATTATCGAGGCTCTGCGGGTGGTGCGGGCCCAGGGCGGGCCGGTGTGCCCCATCGACCTGGTGATCACCGTGTGCGAGGAGATCGGCCTGGTGGGCGCCAAACACCTGGACACCACGCTTTTTGCCGCCAGAAACGGTTACGTTCTGGACGCGGCCGACACGGCGGGCATCGTGACCCGGG
>JBMORB010000255.1:0-2194 GCA_049320925.1 Thermodesulfobacteriota bacterium
AGCGGTCCGGCGCCTCGTGCCGCACCGCGATCACGAAGTGGGGCGCGTTCCGGAAGCCCATGAACACCTCGCTGATAAAAACCCCCCGGTCCATGGCCCCCTTGAACCACTGCTGATCACTGTAATCCCGTCCCTCCAGGAGGTAGGGACCGCTGTAGGCCGCCTGATGGCCCGACGCGTCAATCACACCGATATCCGTGACACCGCCGATGGACTGACGCAGGTTTTCCAGCAGCGTGGCCAGGCGGCCGGGGTCCAGCAGGCGGTCATAGGAATTATCATTGACGATAAAATACAGGGCCGCTTTCCGCTTGGCCAGAAACGCGGCAATGGTCCGCTTGGCGTTGGAGACGGTGCGCGATGTCCGTGCCAGGCTTTCCGATTCCACGGCCTTCTGGGTGACGTTGTAGTCAACCCACGTGACCACCATCAGCGGGATAATGGCGCACAGGCCGGTGAGCATTACCGCCGACTTCCAGAGACGGCCGTAGTTGAACACATACCGGTCGGGCCGGCCCTGGGAAGGATCTTCCTGCCGTTTAAAAACAGGAAAAAAAAGTTTGAAAAACTGTTTCATGATAATTCTTTGTTTTGCCGGCGGCCAACAGGACGCCGACGGTACGCGCCATCAGCCGCGGTTCCCGGCGGTCTGCTTCCTTTTCTGCACTTTCTCATTGGCCTGTTTCAGCGTTTCACTGAGCAGGTCGATATTCACGGGTTTCTGCAGGTAGGCAAAGGCGCCCAGTTCCATGCAGACCTTCCGGTCCGCCTCGGAACCGTGGCCGGTGAGGATGATCACCTCGATGTCCGGCCGGGTGGCCTTGACCTTGCGCAGCACCTCGATGCCGTCGATGCCGGGCATCTTAAGGTCCAGAATCATCACCTCGGGCTCCTCCTCGGCCACCATGTTCAGGGCCGACTCGCCGTCATAGGCCACGGCCGATCCCATGTCGCGCATGATCAGTCGCTCGGACAGGGTCTGGACGAATTCGCGTTCATCGTCCACCAGCAGCACCTTGGAAGGCATCTGGAAATCATACTTGCGATAAATATCGGTCTGGTAGAAATTCTCCCCCACCTTCGTGTCCACGCCCTTGACACCGGGCAGTTTTTCCACCAGGGTTTTGAGTTCCTCTTCCAGTCGTGAAAGCATCAGCACGTGCTTGTTGATCGTGATCACGACCTTTCCGTCCCTGGCATGGGTAGAGACGTCATGGCCCGCTCTGGCCAGCACTTCTCCTGCCCTGGCCGCCAGCTGGAAGTCGGCCACGGCCTGGCGGGACCGGGTGGTCGGCGCGACCACGTCGGCACCCAGATGCCGCCCAATCAGACCGGCGGCTTCCTCCACCCCGGTTTTATCCATGGGCACCACCATGTCATAAAGTTCCGCCTTCCATGGGTCATCCTCTCCCTTGACCGCCTTGACCCAGGCCGCGGCCTGCTCCGTGTGCTTCCGTACCAGGGCCGTCGCGTCCTTTTCCGAAATTTTTTTCTGCTGCCGGGCCGTTTCCGCGCGGAATTTGGCATCAGCCACCAGGCATACCCGCAGCACATGGGTGATTTCGGGCGGAATCAGAAGGCTGGCAAACCCGAAGACCGTCAGGCTATCCGCGTCCAGAAGATCGGCCAGCGCCAGCCGCAGATACGCAATGGCCCGCTCTTTTTCATGGGTAAACGGGTTAAAGACCGACGCCCTGGCGGCAAAGGCGTTTTCAATCTTTTTCTCCGACAGGCCGGAGAGCCGGGCCGCCTCGGCAACCAGGGTTGCGTCGGAGATCAGCCGATAACCGGTTTTTTTCCCGCAGGCGTCGATTACGGCGTCGGCGTTGCAGAAGGTCGCGCTGAAAATCGCTAAAGTGGACATAACTCGTATCCTTTATAATAAGTTTTATTGTTTCACGAGATACGGCACACCGTCATCAATGGACAGTTGGGTTCATCTGAATGTTCATGAGCGTCGGCGTGGATGGCGCAGACCGCTTTTTCCATGGTCGGATATATGTTTTCAATCCCGATCTTGGCCAGCAGGTGGGTGCGCTCCAGCACCTTCATCACCGATTCATTGACCCCGCTGAATGAAATCTTTACACCCGCGCTTCGGACATTGTCAATCAGCAGGGAAAGGGTTTCCTCGCCGGAGGCGTCGATGTCGTTGATACCGTTGGCCGCAATCACAATATGGCGCAACCCCTTG
>JBMORB010000256.1:0-2188 GCA_049320925.1 Thermodesulfobacteriota bacterium
TTGTTTCGTCGCTTCCGCCGTCGCCTGTGGCTATGGCGGAGAGGTCGCCTTGCGCAATGACGTTTTTATGACGCTTTGTTCTGTTTGTCATAACGGACTTTGAGCCGATGGCCAAGTAAAAATATTTTGGTGTTCTTTTCCGGCCGGCTGTCTGGACTCCGGCTCGAGGGCCGGGGTGACGGGCGATGTGCCGGACCCAGGGTTTCCCATTGCCCTGCGGTCGACGGTAGACGGATCAATATGGAAGGCTGAGCAGGCTTCCATTAAAAATAGCCTGTCTTCCTTTACCGTCCGGCCGTATGGCGGCCTGAAGGCCGCCGCTACATTTTACCCGATCACGCCGGCCCTGTAGTGAAAGCCGGTGAAGCCTGTCGCTACCTGGGCCGTGCGGGGTATGCCAATAAACACACGGGCAAGGTCGTCTGCGGCGGTATTTACCCGTGGCACCCGTTAACCCGAATATTTCATGAAATTTTTCGACATTTGTAAATTTTATATAAAACACAGTGTGCTGTAATAGATTTCAGCCGTTTTTTAAATACAAACTGTCATGAACGACTGGAGGCTTTTTGTGCTAATTTTATGTCGAAAAATTTCACCCTTCGGGCGAGTCGCCTTGACCGCAGCTGCTGTGTTGCGGGACATTCGCGGTAGATTGACTACAGCTTCATGTCCCGCGCCTTGCATCTGCGGTCAAATCAACTCGTGAAATATCCGGGTTAGAACGGGTTTTGATACATTATTGAACTGGTGTTTTTTAAAAATTCACCACACATTAAATCCGATTTCGACACTGATCCCGATAGCGATTTCAATTTGGATAAACGAGTCAAAAGATGTGCCGCCTTGGTTAAAACCGTTTTTGGACAACAGTGATCCGTGTTCTCTTTTTGAAGACAAGAACCCCGGCACCTGGCCCTGACATTTCGTGGAATATCCGGGCTAGATATATCCCTTTTCCCCAAGAAGCAGCAAAATGGCCTGGGCCGCCTCATCCGGCGTCATGCCCGTGGTGTCGATCCTCAAATCCGGGCAGGCCGGTTCCTGGTAAGGATCATCCACGCCGGTAAACCCTTTAATTTTCCCGGCCCTGGCTTTGGCGTACATCCCCTTTCGGTCCCGCCGCTCGCACTCCTCAATGGGAGTGGCCACATGAACCTCAAAAAAGCCGCCATAGGTTTCAATGACGCGCCGCACCTCGGCCCGGGTGGCGGTATAAGGGGCGATGGGCGCGCAGATCGCGATGCCCCGGTTCTTGGTGATCTCGCTGGCCACGAACCCGATGCGTTTCACGTTAATATCCCGGTGCTCCTTTGAGAAGGTCAGTTCGCTGGAGAGATTATGGCGCACGATGTCGCCGTCCAGCAGGGTCACCGGACGGGTGCCGATCTCAAGAAACCGTGAATACAGCACCTTGGCGATGGTGGACTTGCCGGCGCCGGAAAGGCCGGTAAGAAACACCGTGAACCCCTGCCGGGAAGGCGGGGGGCAGGCCCGCGCCAGTTCCTCGAGCACTTCCGGGAAGGTGGCCCAGTCAGGCACCGCCTTGCCGGCCCTCATGCGCCGGCGGATCAGTGATCCGGGCATGGAAACATACTGCGATCCCCTGGGCACCTGATCGACCGGCACAAACTCATCTTCAAAGGGAAGGTAGACGATCTCGTTAAAGGCGATCACCTCCACGCCCAGTTCCCCGGCATGGGTTTCCACCAGCCGGCGGGCATCATTGCTTTCATAGAAAGCCGCTCCGTTATCGGAACTCCCGGGGCTGGCATGATCCGGACCGATAATAAAGCCCGAACAGCCGAAATTTTTGGCCACGATCAGGTGCAAAAGGGCCTCCCTGGGACCGGCCATGCGCATGGCCAGGGGCACCAGGTTAAGCAGAAAGGAGTCGGGCGGATAGCGTTTTTCCACCCGCCGGTAGCACCGAACGCGGGTGTAGTGGTCCACGTCGTCGGGGTCAGTCATACCCACGCTCGGCAGGCAGATCAGGTTTGCCCCGGCGGCCCGCATGGCCCGGATCGTCATTTCAAACTGGAGACGATGAATCGGCTGGCGGGTGTGAAATCCGATCACCCGGTGCCACGACAGCTTGCGGTAAAGATCCCGGACCTCGGCCGGGCTCTTACGGAGCTGCCGGGAATCCAGGTAAACCGGCAGCTGCACCACCTCCATGGTGCCGCCC
>JBMORB010000257.1:0-2187 GCA_049320925.1 Thermodesulfobacteriota bacterium
CGCAATCATGGCGAAAAAGGCCGTCAGCCTTGCCTGGGACGCGGACATCTGGCAGAACTCCGGCGTTTCCTGGGAAAAGGTGGACATGACCCTGACCACGGGGGCACCCTCCTTTGACCTTGTGCCACCGGACCTTGTTCCCTGGATCATTCAGGAGCGGCCCTCCATGCCGGTGCCCCGTGCCGCCATGCTCATGGCGGAAAAAAGCGTTGCCGCCGACGCCATGGCCGAGCAGGAAGCGGCCCCCCGGGTCGAAAGCGTTCTGAAAACCACCACAACGGAGTGGCGTCTGGGCAAACGCAGTGTGCCCTCCGGGGAAAAGCAGCGGTTCCTGATCGCTGACAAATCCCTGCCCGCCCAGTTTCTCCATCTGGTGCGGCCTTCCCAGTCCTCAACCGCATTTGTTCAGGCCTCAGTCACGCTGACCGAGCCGCTTCAGGCGCCTGAAGGCGAGGCCGTGTTCATGATCGAAGGCACCATGGTGGGAAAAGGATCTTTTTCCATGGAAGCAAGGGAGGCGGTTCTCTTCTTCGGCCAGGACCCCCTGGTGGTCGCGAAAAAGACACTGGTGTCCAGGCAGAAAGGCAGGGAAGGGCTGATCAGCAGCGAACAGACGCTTGAATGGCAATGGTCCATTTCACTGGAAAACAACCATCCCTATGACGTGACCGTCCAGGTGGAGGAACCCCGGCCCCAGACCCGAAACAGGGCCATCAAGGCAACCTGGGCCCTGGACCCGGCCTGTTCCGAAAAGGAAAGCGACCACCAGGCGTTTGTGTGGGACCTGAACCTGCCGGCGGGCAAGACTCAAGCCATTCGCATGGACGTTCAGGTCAAGGCCCCGGCCGGTATGGACCTGATGCCGGGCCTGTAGTCAATCGGAGGCCGTGTCACGAATGATGGATGGTCTGACCGGGCGCGTGTCCCGATTTCGATACCCTCCCGATAGCGATTTCGATTCGGATAAACAAATCAAAAGCTGTGCCGCCATGATTAAAACCGTTTTTGGGACAACAGTGTGAAGAACTATTCCATCAGTCAGGCGGCAGACCGGATATATCATATCACCCTGGCACCGCCCATCGACGGGTTTGACAACTTTATCACCGCCTGGGTTTACCAAGACAGCCAGACCCTGCTGGTGGACCCCGGCCCGTCGGTCACTTCCGGCGCTCTTCTGTCGGCCCTTGCCGACATCGGCTGCCGTCCCGATTATATCCTGCTCACCCACATTCACATTGATCATGCCGGCGGCATCGGCCAGGTGTCGAACGCGTTTCCCCGGGTCCCGGTCATCTGCCACGGCAAGGCCATTGGGCATCTGGCTGATCCCGCGAAACTGTGGCAGGGGACAAAACAGACCCTGGGCGCCATCGCGGAAGCTTACGGTCCCATTGCCCCGGTGCCCGGGGGCCGGCTGGCGGATGCGGCGGGTATAGCCACTGATCTTGTTCGTCCGCTGATGACGCCGGGTCACGCGGTCCACCATATCAGCTACCTCATGGCGGACGGCACCCTGTTTGCCGGCGAGGCGGGCGGAATCAACATCGACTTCGGCGGCGGCCTGCCCTACATGCGGCCGGCCACCCCGCCCCGGTTTTACCTGGACGTCACCGCGGCCAGCGTGGACCGCCTGATCGAAGCGGCGCCCCGGCGCATCTGCTATGCCCACGCCGGCTTGCGGAAGGACGCGATCCCGCTCCTGCAGGCCCACCGGGACCAGCTTTTTTTATGGCGCGGGATCATGAAAGATGAGATGACGAAAGGCGATACCGAAGACCTTGTCCACCGCTGCGCCGGCCGGCTGATCAGCGAAGATGGTCTGATGACCGGCCTGGCCCATGCCACTCCGGCCGTTGTCCGGCGGGAACGATTTTTCATCGAGAACAGCGTTGCCGGATTTATCGGTTATATTCATGACAGCAGGGCAACCGCCCGATGAGTATGGCGGGATACCTTTCGTTTCTTTCCCGCCGGAAGCGCCACCCGTTCAGGTTTACACTTTCAATCCCCCTGTGGTATAAACAACCATGTTTAAAAACATGCAAGAGCTACTCTTTCGAGGGCTAAAACAGCGGCGCGCCCTCTCTGTACGTCTGGCATCCACCGGGCTGATCCTGCTTTCTCTGTTGCCCGGCGCCGTGATGGCCGACGCACCTGCCGGTGTTAAAAAAACCTTCCTGAGCG
>JBMORB010000258.1:0-2182 GCA_049320925.1 Thermodesulfobacteriota bacterium
CGGCATATTCACGGGGGACACCCAGTTGGCCCAGATGCGGACCTTCATCTCGGCATTATATATCTCGAGGGGACTGGCCGCCCGGCCGCCGGTACCGGTGCCTGTGCCGCCTCCGCCCTGGCCGCCGCCACCGCCGCCGGAGATGTTGATGTTTTTGGGGGCGGCGCTGACCTTCTTATCAAGGTCGGAAAGGGTTTGGGCCAGAGGATCCTGCCGGGCCTCGACCTTTTTGTCCAGCTCGGCCAGGGTCCGGGCCAGGGGGTCTTCCTGGACCTCTTTGGCCGGTGTTTTGACCGGCGTGTCTTTTTTCTTCTCGGTCACAACGGGTTTGGCTTTAGGCACGACCACGGGCTTTTCCCGGACCGGGGTCTTGGTCTCTTTTACCGCCGGGGCCGGAGCCGCCACGGCAACCGGTGTCTGCGGCCCGGGAGCGGCCGGCCCCGGGGCTGGGCCGGGCAGCGACACCAGGTCCACGTTGATCACACCGCCGGGAAAAGGCCGTCTTTTCTGGCATCCCTGGTAACCGCCGGAAACCACCAGCACCACCACCAGCAGCAGGTGAAAACCAAACGACAGAGAAAACCATGCGGCAAACGGACCGGTACCCATGTTCCTGTCGTCCAGCAGGGAAAGAGGGGAAGCGCTCATCTTTTCAGCCATCCCGATACAACCGTTGGGGATCTCATGCTCACCGCCGCTTTTCTTCCTCCAGCGGTTTTGTCAGCATGCCCAGCTTCTCCACGCCAGCGGCCTTGACCTCGGACATGACCTCCATCATGAAACCGTAGGAAGCGTCCTTGTCGCCCTTTAAGAAAACCTTCCGGTCCTTGCGGTTTTCCAGCACGGCCGTCAGCTTTTCCCGCAGGAAATCGAACTCGACCCGCATCTCGTTGATGTAGACCTGCCGGTTCCTGTCCACCGAAATGATCAGCCGGTCCTCATCGTCCGACACCACCGGAGAGGCCGCGGTTTCGGGAAGGGAGACATCCACACCGTGGACCATCATGGGGGCCGTGACCATGAAAATAATCAGCAGCACCAGCATGACGTCCACAAACGGCGTCACGTTGATGTCCGACATCAATCTGTCCTGCTCACCGCCGCCCGTCATCATTTGCGTTCCCCCCTGGCCTGGGCCGCCAGATGCACCTGGCGTTCGATGATGTTGAGAAAATCGGAGGCAAAGTTTCTCATCTCCGAATCGATGACCCGGATCTTCTGGGTGAAGTAGTTGAAGGCCACCACCGCCGGAATGGCGGCCGCCAAACCCGTGGCCGTGGCCACCAGGGCCTCGGAAATACCCGGGGCCACCACGGCCAGGCTGGCCGCGCCCCGCTCGCCGATGCCGTGAAAGGAGTTCATGATGCCCCAGACCGTGCCGAACAGGCCGATAAAGGGCGTGGTATTGCCCGTGGTGGCCAGAAAAGGCACCAGCTGGTTGAGCTTGGCTGTTTCCGCGGTGATGCCCCGGGACAGGGCCCGCTCAATGCTTTTGATCACCGGCACTTCGAAATTGTTTTCCGACTCGCCGGACCCGGTCTTGGTCGAAGGTGTGCTGAAGCGCTTGAATTCGGTGTACCCGGCCCGGAACACCTGGGCCACGGGCGATGCCTGAAGGTCCTTCGACCGGGCAAAGGCTTCTGAAAAATCCCGCTTTTTCCAGAAAAATTCGGTAAATTCAAGTGATTGAGATAGCGCCCGGCGAATATAGGTATACTTGATAAATATAATGGTCCAGGATGTGACCGAAAAAAAGAGCAGCAGCAGCAAAACGAACTGGACCATGAGCCCCGCGTTCATCAGCATGCTTAAGAGGTCGAGCTTACCGGCCATAATCAGGTGTCTCCAAACGTATGGTTGTTAATGCGCCGGCAGGGGCACGAAACGCCGCCGGCGCCTGAAAAATTTGGCAAGAGCCTACCGGAACTCCCCGTCAGTGTCAAGAATATTAAGGGGTTGCGAAAACCGGGGCGAAACTGGCACCTTGCGGGAAAAGGGTTCGGTGGTTTATCGGAATAGAATAATAGAAGAAAATAAGAAAAACAGAAAGAAGGGACGTAAAAAATTACGCCCCTTCCATCCATCAACATTGGAACCGGGACCAAGGAGGGGGCGATCCCGATTTCGATACCGATACCGATACCGATACCGATTTTTGCCCGGATATTTCACGAGTTGGTTT
>JBMORB010000259.1:0-2176 GCA_049320925.1 Thermodesulfobacteriota bacterium
CCATTTTTACTACCTGCCCCTTGTGCTGGCGGTGATCTGGTGGAAACGCCGGGGCCTGATTGTTGTTCTGGCCCTGTCGGTCATCCTGCTGGCCAGCGACCTCATATTCGGCTTCAAGGAAAGCCTGGTCAACGACATCCTGAGAATCGGTGTCTTTTTCCTGGTGGCGATTGTCAGCGTTCTGCTGGCCGAAGGACTGGAGGACGCGCGGGTAAAGGCCGTTGAAAACAGGCTCTGGTATGAAACCATCTTCAGAAACACCGGTACCGCTACCGCCATTTTAGGAAAAGAAGCTGTTATCTCCATGTCAAACCCCCAGTTCTTCATTCTGGCCGGATTGCCACAGGCCCGGCTGGAGGGGAAAAAGTCCCTGTTCGATTTTATTCCTGAAACCCACCTGGACCCGGTGAAAGGCTACTATCGCCAGATCGGCAGGGATACCTGCGACACGCCGGAATACATGGATATTCTTTTTAACCGGGAAACCGGTGAGACACGAAACATCCGGCTCACCTTTTCCCTGATTCCCGGGTCGGCCTGCATCGTGGCCACCCTCACCGACCTGACCGCGTTAAAAGCGGCCATGGAGGAACAGAAACGGCTTGAGACAAAACTTTCAGAAACCCTTGCCAAGGTACTCAGCGGATACCTGCCCATCTGCTCGCGGTGCAAAAAAATCAGGGAAGAATCCGGCCGGTGGCGTGAGGTGGAAAGTTATATCCACGCCAAAACAGAGGCCGATTTTACCCACACCCTGTGCCCGGCGTGCGCCCAGCTTCTTTATCCCGAAATCGTGGCCCAGATGAGCGGGGCAGAGAAGAAACAGCTTTTTAACACCGCCCCTGAAAAACCGGCCAAATCATAAGCTCGCCGAGGCAAGCCAGCGGCCTGCCCTGCAAAAACCCGCAAGCGGGCGAGTTTTCGCCTTCATACCCGCGGCGGGAAAAATTTTTTACGCGATGGAAGCCGAACCACGACCCACCATCCGGCAAAAGACGACCGGCATATCTTGACGTCCGGCTCGGAGGCCGGGCTGCCGAAAGCCGGAAAAGCAGCTTTTCGATTTCGATACCGATAGCGATTTCGATCTGGATAAATAATCCAAAGATATCCCCTCATGATTAATACTGTTCCGGGATAATAGTACTTTCGAAATATGTCGAAAACTTTTACATCATGTAAAATATTTTATTTCTTAATTTACCCATTCATAGTCAAAAACAGCGTTTCACATCAGCCGCCTGGTTCCCCGCCCGCGAAGGGCTTTCGTGTTGTCACGGCAACCATTTGATTCAAAAAGATTTACTCATTTTACCCGCCCCCTGTAATTTGCCGTTGATTCCCGTTTTTTCTTTTCCGGTCTGGCCTGAATATTGCTCATCCTCTTGGCAGCAAAATCGGTTTCTGTGGGCGTTTGCACCGGTAGGGCTGAAAGCTGTTATCAATAACGCAGTCCGCACGACAGGGGGAACGCGATGCGCCTTTCATCTTTTCCGACCATCATCCTGATGCTGATTATTTCGGCCGCCTTTGCGTTTGCCGGCCACGGGCCCGCTGGTTCGCCGGTGGAAGAAATCCCCGCCGGCCACGTGATGATCAGTTTTTCCGGCATGATCACCGATTCCCACGCAGAGCCGGTCAATGAGGCGGAGGTATCGGTCTTTGCCGGCACCACGCTGGCAGGTGCAGACACAACGGGTCATGGCGGCAAATACCTGGCCCGTTTTGCTTTTCCGGAGGACCGGATCGACGACACCACGTTCAACGTGATCGTGCGAAAGACCAGTTTTACCACCCGGACGATGCAGGTGACCACCGACCAGTTCGCCCGGCAGGGAGGCGCCTGCTATATGACCGAGGATATCCTGCTGCCCCGGGCACTGGGACCGGCCTTCTGGATCTCCACCATCGTCTTTCTGCTGGCCTATGCCCTGATCAGCTTTGAGCTCCTGCACCGGACCGTGGCCGCCATGCTCGGCGCGGCGATAATGCTGGTCATTTCCTACACCATCGGCACCGTCAATCCGGAGTTTCGAATCTTTTCCTATGAAACCGCCATCGGCGCCATTGACATGAACGTGATCTTTCTGCTCATGGGCATGATGGTCATCATCGGCATTCTCAAGCATACCGGCGTGTTCCAGTGGTGCGCCTATCTTTCCTACAGGCTGGCCAG
>JBMORB010000260.1:0-16430 GCA_049320925.1 Thermodesulfobacteriota bacterium
CCCGATCTTTGACGGCTGCCATGGGGTTGCTGCTTCTGTTTAACGGGCTTCCCACCGGACCGGCCGCGGCGGATGCTTCCGGAGGGGTCTTTCTTTCCGATGTTGTTTTTTGGGGCCTTTGCGTTCCCGGAGAGCTGAAACCGGAAGGATATCCGGAACCCGGCGCGGCATGTGTTCGAAACTATCTGGCCGTCGCCGGTCGGAGTTCCTTTTTTAAAGCCATGAAACGCCCATCGAACGCCGAGGAGGCGGTGCCGGAAAGAAGGCGCAACCTTGCCGAGCAGATGGTCGTGATTCTCGGCGAAGGGGTCCGGGAGGAAGCCCAGGCGTTTGCCTCGGCCGTGCCGCTGACAGCCGAATGGGAAGGTATGAGCGAAGGGCCGGTGGATGAGGCCAATTTTGTCGACAACTGGCTGGAAAAGAGGCCCGGCACATCCATCGCCCCGTTTCTTTATCTGTTCAAGGCTCACCGGCTGCGGGCAGGCTATGAGGCCGCAAAAGCAGGTCACGAAAAAGGTCTCTGGCCGATTCTGGCGGAACGTTACCGGGAGTCGCTTGACCGGGCGCTTGCATTCAAAAACCCTCTGATTTCATGTGTCGCTGCCGACCTGGAGGCCCGGGCTTATGTCTATCTGGATGGACAGGGACGGCCCTGAGATGAAACGCGCAGGCATGTTCTGCCTGATCCTGGCGGCCTGTCTTTTGACGGGCGCGTCCACGGCCGGGGCCTGTTCCTGCCAGTGGCGGGGCCCTTTTCTGGTGGTGGCCCAGGATGCCCCGCTGGTGGTCCGTGGAAAGATTATTCGACACCATGCCGGACCCGCCCCTGTCATGGATGTGTGGGTGGCCGAAGTCCTCAAGGGCGGTCTTCTGGATTCCGGCCTGGCGGTCCGGATGGGGGACGGCATGCTGTGCCGGCCTTCGATGGAAGGCTTTCCGCCCGGCAGTGAATGGATTCTGGCGATCAACGGACCGGGGGCCAAGCCCGGCGACGGCCTGGCCCTGTCCCATTGCGGCGAATACTGGCTCCGGATTGAAAACGGTCATGTCGTGGGCAGTATCGACGGCGGTGAACACCAGGTCAGGCGGGTGCCGCTGTACGAGTTCCGAAACCGTTTTCTTTACCCGCGTTTCAGCGATCGCTTTTCAGGCCGGGTGAGGGCAGGGGAGGGGTTCCGGCGGGCTTTCGGATCCCGGTTTGAGTTTTTTCTTGAACCGATGCCGGCGGGCTGGCAGATCGTGATCCGGGAGTACGGCAGGGAAGAAAATCTGTCACGGCTCACCCCGCCGTTTCACTTTGTTCCAAATCCCAGGGAGATCGAGGGATGGCACCTTTCCGCCAACCCGGCCGATTGCGCCGCCCGTCCCTATGGCGCCCCGGCCGGGCCGCAAAATCCCAGAGAGTTCGTCTTTTCGCCCGAGGTAGGTCTGCGGATCGACGGCCCGGATGCGGTCCGGGCCGTAACGGCCGAGGATGTGGAGGCGGTCCGGCGGTTCGGGCGGGGAACGCTGAGTATTGAAAGCTTTAACCTGCTGCCGGGAAATGATGGCTGTCCGGGGATTGAATGGATGACTTTTTCCGTGATACTTGAAGGCGGGTATTGACCCGGCCGCGGGGAGGCGGCCCGGGGTGGATTCGGGAAAAACAGAATGAAGATACGCGACCTGTTTGATCGGTGCGCCACGACCTATGACCGGGACCGGCGCGTGCTGGTGCCCTGTTTTGACGATTTTTACGGCACTGTGCTGCGGGTCATCCCTTTTGCCGACGCTGCCCGGATTCGTGTACTGGATCTGGGGGCCGGTACCGGCCTGCTGGCCGCCATGATAGCAGGGGCGTTCCCTTTCGCCCGTATCCATCTTACCGATGTGTCGGAAGCCATGCTGGGACAGGCCAGACAGCGGTTTGCCGGCAATCCGCGCGTTACCTTTGCCGTGCAGGACCACAGCCAACTGACGGCCGATGCCGAATACGATCTGGTGCTTTCCGCGCTGTCGATTCATCACCTGGAGAATTCGGCGAAGCAGACCCTGTTCGGGCAGGTATATCGCGCGCTTCGTCGCGGCGGTATGTTTATTAACGCCGACCAGGCCCTGGGGCCCTTTCCCGAGGGAGAGGAGGCGTATCACAGCCAGTGGCTGGCGGCCGTAAAGGCCGGAGGACTGTCCCAACCGGCATGGGAACAGGCCATGGCCAGAGTGGCCCAGGACAGAAACGCCACGCTGGCCGATCAGCTGGCCTGGCTGGCCGGGGCCGGTTTTGATAAGATCGACTGCTGGTATAAATGGTTCCGCTTTGTGGTTTACGGCGGAGTCAGGGTGTAAGGAGTTTCTCCATGCCGTGGATGGACAGATCGGCTGTTCCGGCAGCAAAACAGGCGGCGGCCGGGGCCGCCATCTATTCCAGGCTGGTGCTGGCCGTTTATGACGTGGAAGTGCTGTGGTTTGAGATTCCGTTTGCCTTCAAATGCCCGCTGCGTGAGCTGACGAGGTTTTTCAATGAGAATGTGTCGGCCCGGCATCTGGACGTGGGCGTGGGCACCGGCTATTTTCTCGATCACTGCCGGTTCCCGGCGGACCGGCCGGTTATCCATCTTCTGGACCTGAATAAAAACTCCCTTGAAAAAACCGCCCGGCGAATAAGACGGTACAACCCGGTGGCTCACCAGTGGAATGCGCTGGAGCCGCCTCATCTGGACCTGCCTGTATTTGATTCCATCAGCGCCATGAATTTTCTGCATTGCCTGCCCGTCACCCTGTTTGACAAGGAGGCCGTGTTTAAAAATCTTGCGCCCCTTTTGCGCAAGGGCGGCGTGTTTTTCGGTGTCACGGCCCTGGGTCAGGGCGTTAGCGGGGGGCCGCTTTACCGGTTTTTCAACGCCCTGTACAACCGGTTGTCCGTCTTTTCCAACCTCGGCGACAACATGGACGACCTGGAAACCGTTCTGGCCCGCAACTTCAGCGACTACTCCATCCGGCGGGTGGGGTGCATGGCCTTTTTCAGGGGTGTCAGGTAACAGATGGCGAGGCTGTCTCCGGGGGCGGAACCCTGACCGGCAACGCGGAAGGGGCGACCGTGGCCACGGTTTCCACCAGGCGGTCGAAAAGTTCTTTTTCCCAGAATTTGCGGTTAAACCGGGCGCAGAGCTCGGCAAGATAGGCCCGCCGGCGTTGCGTGACCATCTGGGGGGCCGATTCGACGACCACGGCCCGGGTGGCGGAAACCAGCCGGTGAATCCATGGCAGCAGCATTTCTTCGTGCCGGGGATCGGAAAGCGCGGTCCGGTAGTAGGGCCGGCTGGCCGCCGTGGACACTTTGCCGTGGGCCTTCCAGCCGTGAGCATGGACGGCTCTGAGCAGCTCCTCTTTTTCGCGGCCCGGCATTCCCTGCCTCAGCCGGTCGAGAAACGGGCCGACGGCCTCCGCCGATGGATTTCCAACGGCCTGCATCCACGCGAAGCCGGGCTTATCCAGGCCGGACCGGTCACGGTAGAGCGACACCGCGCAGAGAACGGCAATGTTCTTTCCGGTCTTTCGCCGGTCCTCGTGAAGAGCGAAAAAGGAGCTGTCCATCTCAACCAGTCCGGCCAGATGGTACCGGCCGTCCCTTTCCGCCACCGCCCCCCGAATTTTTTGAATCACGGCCAATGCGGTCCGGTATTGCCGGATGTCCATCAGGCGTTGCATATCGGATGTTGATATCTCCGCCTTTCCCGTGGCCATGAGAAAGAGGGCCTCGTACCATTTTATAAGGGGCAGGCGCGTGCCGTGAAGAATGGTTCCGGATGTAACGCTGGCCTGGAACCGGCACTGCTTGCAGTCGAGCAGGCTCCGCCCCGGGAGATACCAGGCTTCGGCATGACCGCACCGGGGGCAGGCAAACCCGTCGGGCCAGCGCCGGGAAGCCAAGTGCGAGATACAGGCGTCATTGTCCGGGAACTGTTTTTGAAACTCCATCAGGCGGGATGTCTCATATGGACCGATCATGATTTTCTCCAGCCGGAAGCATAGCGCAACCGTTTTTAGGAGTCAAATGCATAGCCGTCCACTTTTCTTTTGCTTATGCGGTTTGCTTGCGTACAATACGCTCCTGCCTAACCGGTGAAAATAAATATAAAAGTTGCCAAAGGAATGTTGTTTGACTGCACGGAAAATAAAACATCGTCATGGACCGCGGCCGGAAAGTGCAGCGGAACCTTGGCTCTCCCTGACGGAGAACCGCTTTTTACCGGCCTGCCGGCCATGACAAAACACCCATGGTAAATCCATAGGAGGAGAAGCATGAAGAAGTTACTGGTTTTTGCAATGATCGCGCTGTTTGCAACCTGCATCGCCTGCCAGCAGGCCGATCAGACCCCGCCTCCCGAGGCCGCACCCGAAGCCGCCGCGCCCGCTGAAGAAGCTGCTCCGGCCGCTGAAGAAGCCGCCCCGGCTGCCGAAGAAGCTGCCCCTGCCGCTGAGCAGGCCGCTCCGGCCGAGACCCCGGCCCAGTAAAAAATTTTCGCGGGTTTGAAGCAAGACAAAAAAGGGATGCCGGCGCGCTAACGCGCGTCCGCATCCCTTTTTATTTGGCAAATCCGTCAGGCGGCACTCCGCCGGGTCAGATCGTGAACGGCGCCGGTGCCTGTCCGCTTTCATACCGTTCCCACATTTTTCTGCATGCCGCCTCAACGCCGCGGGTGTAGGTGGATGTGTCGAACAGGGGGGCGGTCTTTTTGCTGGCCGCCAGTTTTTCCTTTAAGGCCGCCGCCTCTTGCGGGTAGCGGGCCAGGTGGACGGCCCGCTGGATGTAAGTTTGGGTGTCGGTGCAGATGGTCTCTTCCATGCCGGCGGCCGCGCAGATGCTGGCCCCCATGCGGGAGGCGTTGGTCGGTCCGGTGCGGGTGAGCACCGGCACGCCGCCGTGAAGCGCGCACACTGCCGTGGAACCGGCGGTATACAGGAACGTATCTAAAAACAGGTCGGCCAGTTGATACCGGGCCATGTATTCCGGATGGGGAAGTTTTTCGGCAAACACCAGCCGGTCGGCATCCACACCGTGGGCCGCGGCCCGTTCCTTCAGCCGGCGGCGAATGTCGCTGCTGATGGCGGAAAGCCAAAGCACCGACCCGTCAGTCTGTTTTAAAATATCCATCCACGCGGCAAAGGTTTCCGGTTCCATTTTATAGATGGCGTTGAAACAGCAGAATACAAACCCGGTTTCCGGCAGGCCGGCACCGGCCCGGTTCATGGGTTTGTCGGAGACGGCAAAGGCCGATGACGGAAAGGCGTGGGGCAGCCAGACCACTTTTTCGGTGTAGGCATCCTGCATCTCTTCGGGAATCAGCCACCGGTCGGCCAGAATGTAATCGATGAAACCGGCGCCCATGGTGTTGGGATACCCGATGGCCGTGGCCTGAACAGGCGCCGGCCGCAGGGCCATCACCTCGGGCCGGGAAAAGGTGGTATACCCGGCCAGGTCGATCAGAATATGGGGATGGTCGTTATGGATGGTGACAGCCGCGGCCCGTGGAGAGACCTTGGACACGTCGGTGAAATGCTCGCACTCTTTTTTGAGCTTGCGGCTGGTGTCATCATCCACATCCACCAGGCTGTAAGCAAAAATTTCAAATTTGTCGGTGTCGTGGTGCCTGAAAATATCGTTGATCACGATGCCCACGGCATGCTCCCGGAAGTCCGGTGAGAGATAGCCGATGCGCAGCCGGCCAAAGGCGTTTTTCGGGTGGACAAAAGCGCAGGCCTTGCGGGCGGCGGCCATGTTGTCGTCGATCAGCCCGGCCTTTCGCGTGGCCACGGCCCTGTGCATGTGTCCGGGAACCGGGAAATAGTTGAGGATAAGGGGCGAAAGATCAAAAGTCGGTCTTTCCTGGGCCAGGTATGCTTCGGTCCGCCGGACCAGTTCATCCACCCTGGCATCGTAGTCTTCCCACATGCCCAGCTTGATCTCCAGTTGGAACAGGTAGTAAAAAACCTGGGTGGAAAAGTCCGGGGCCAGGGCCATGGCCCGCCGGTACTCGTCCAGGGCGCCTTCCCGGTTGCCCGACGCCTCCAGAAGGTTGCCGTAGGAAAAGCGGTTGCGGGCCGAGTCCGGATCCAGGGCCAGGGCTTTTTCAAAGCTGGCCTTTGCCTGGGAGGTGGCGCCCCGGACGCTGTAGGCCGTGGCCAGCGCCCCGTGCAGGTCGGCCTTGTCCGGGTTGACGCGGATTGCGGCCAGAAACACCGGCACCGCCTCTTCGATCCGGCCTTCCCGCAGATAGAGGCCGGCCAGCTCGGCCAGGGCTTCTCCATTGTGGCGGTCGGCGGACAGGACTTTGCGGATCAGGGATTCGGCCAGGTCGTTGCGCCGGCCGGCCAGGTGGGCCCGCGCCAGGCCGATGTAGGCCGGAATAAAGTCGGGCTTGCAGGCAATGGCCTGTTCATAATACCGGGCCGCCGCCTCGTTTTCATTCTTGATCCGGTGAATGTTGCCGATGTTGTAGAGGGCCTCGGCCTGCCGGGGGTTGAGCCGGATCACCGCCTGAAAACAGGCCATGGCCCCGTCGTTGTCGCCCGCCTGCTGCAGCAGGTTGCCCAGGTTGTTCCTGGCCGCCAGGTGGCGGGGATCGAGACTCAGTGCTTTTTCAAATAAGGCTTTTGCCTCTTCCGTTCGCCCGGCCGCCTTGCTGATCTTGCCCAGGTTGAAGTGGGCCTGGGCAAGCCCGGGCTGAAGGGCGATGGCCTTTTGAAAAGCGGCGGCCGCCTCGTCGGTTCGGCCTTTTTTCAGCAGCACCTGGCCCAGGCTATTGTGAAACGGGGCCTGTTTCGGCGCTTTTTCTATGGCTTTCCGCAGGGTCCCTTCGGCGGCGACCCAATCGTTTTTAGCCGCCATGATCGTGCCCAGCATGTGAAGGGAATCGGCATGGTTGGGGTTTTCCCGCAGCACGTCGCGGTAGAGGGTTTCAGCGCCTTCCAGGCTGCCGGCCCGGTGCAGGGCCACGGCTTTATTGTACAGGGAAAGAGATTTGTCTTTTTTCATGGTCGCCTGAATTATCATGCCGGGCCGTGTCTCGGCATTCAGTTAAAAGGGCCAACTACCGTTTACGTCATGCCGGACCCCGATCCGGCATCCGGTAAAAACCGGCTTGCATATCTTTCCGTCCGTCCGCTCTGGACCCCGGCTCGGGGGCCGGGGTGACGGGGAGCGTCGATCAACATTACCGATGTTTCCTTCTGTTTAGCATTGAACCCTCTGCCATGCAAAGGGATTTGTGGGGTTATCCGACGTCGATGCACCGCACCCCGATGACCTGTTCCAGCTTCCCCAGAAAATGGTAGGCCGATCCGAAGGGTTTGAACCGGATTCCCATCAGGCTGAAATTCAAAAGCTCGATGATGGTTTCGGCCGTCTTTTCCGTGTCCATGTAGGCAAATTCAAACCTGCAGGGCCAGGCATTGATCCTGCCCCGCACCCACGTGGAATGGCCCGCCCTGTTGAGCTCGGCCATTTTTTCATCCACGTTTTTCACGAAAAAGCCCAGGTGCTGCACCACGATGCCGCCGCCGGGGTCCAGGCTGCGCCGGTAAAAGTCGGAGCCTTCGCCGGGTTCCAGCAGTTCCAGGTCCACGCCGTGGTGCCGGGCCAGCCCCAGCTTGCCCCGAAACTTTCCGGGTTCTCCCCGTTCATCCCACCGGGCCAGGCTGCCCGAGGTGATAAGAAACGGGCCGATGCCAAGGGTTTCCAGCCGCCGGGCCGCCTTTTCCACGTCCGGCACCACCAGTCCCAGCTGGTCAACGCCGGGCAGGCCATGTGCTTTGCGAAAGTCCGCGGCCAGATTGTCCACCGCTTCGGTAAAGCTGGCCGATGCCAGCAGTTCGTCCAGCAGCAGCATGCAGGCCTCCTTTTTACAACCCGGTCACCAGTTCAATGATGGCCCGGGATGTGTATTCGCCCACGTCGGCCAGGGCGTCGACGGGCAGGAAGACCGACGCATTGGCCGAATACAGGCAGGTCACCGACGCGGGGAACTCGTCGTCGGCCTCGTATACCAGGTAGCACAGAAAAATTTTCGGCACCGGGTTGACCACGAAGGCAAAATCACCGCCCAGGCCGGCGGGCGCGTCGGTGCCGTTGAGCAGGGTCTTGATGGTTTCGACCCGTTTTTTAATCGCGTCCGCGTGGGGGACCAGCACCTGTTCGGTGTGGGTGGCAAAGGCCCCGGCATAGGGCATGGTGTTTTCAAACTCCTTGAACGCCTTAAAGGGCATAACCACGGCAGGCGTCTCCGCCGCATGCAGGGCGTAAAGGGAAAGGATAATGCCCCGGGCGTCGTGAAGCATTTCTTTGCCCAGAAAGACGCCTTCCGGCGACAGGGTGCATATTTTTCCGAAGGCCGGAAACACAAACCGGTCGCCATCACGCCGGGCCGTCAACATTTCGGCAAGTCGTTCCGGAAGGTTATGATAAATAGCGTCGAGGTTTTTGCGGATCAGGACCGTGTAGTTGGTTTCCATGGGGGCCATCTCTTTCTGTTTTGCGTTTTTTGCGGCGAAGCCCGGCGGGTCTGGGCCAATACACCATAAAATCCATTGATTTTCAAATACAAAACATGGAACCGCAAATCGCCGTCAGGGTTTTTCATTAAGCCTGACTGACTTTTTTTGTAAAAACCTTAAGCCAAAGTTGAAAAAACCCCCGGAATATCTTATGGTGTGAAAATTTTATCACGGCCCGGCGCTTCATGCGGCGATTTTTCTCGAGGCAAGCGCCGGCCGGACAAAAGCCACTATTTTTCAGGAGACCATGCCATGCCGAGACGAAACGATATAAAAAAGGTAATGATCATCGGGTCCGGGCCCATCATCATCGGGCAGGCCTGCGAGTTTGACTACTCCGGCACCCAGGCCTGCAAGGCCCTGCGCGGACTGGGCTACAGGATAGTCCTGGTCAACTCCAACCCGGCCACCATCATGACCGATCCGGGCATGGCCGACATCACCTACATCGAACCGCTCAACGTGGCCACCCTGACCCGCATCATCGCAAAGGAACGGCCCGACGCCCTGCTGCCCAACCTGGGAGGCCAGTCCGGGCTCAACCTTTCCTCCGAGCTGCACCAGGCCGGCGTTCTGGAAAAATACGGGGTCAGGATCATCGGCGTCAACGTGGACGCCATCAAGCGGGGCGAGGACCGCACCGAATTCAAGAACACCATGACCCGGCTGGGCATCGACATGCCCAGAAGCCGGGCCGTCAACACCGTGGAAGACGCCGAAAAGGCGGCCGATGAGATCGGCTACCCGGTGGTGATCCGGCCGGCCTACACCATGGGCGGCACCGGCGGCGGATTTGTCTATAACGTGGAGGAACTCCGCGTGATCGCGGCCCGTGGCCTGGCCGCCAGCCTGGTCAACCAGGTGCTGGTGGAAGAGTCGGTGCTGGGATGGGAAGAGCTGGAACTGGAAGTGGTGCGGGACGCCAAGGGCCGGAAAATCACCGTCTGTTTTATTGAGAACATCGACGCCATGGGGGTTCATACCGGCGATTCCTTCTGCGTGGCCCCCATGCTGACCATTTCCCCTGAACTTCAGGCAAAACTCCAGCAATACTCCTACGATATCGTGGACGCCATCGAGGTGATCGGCGGCACCAATGTCCAGTTCGCCCACGATCCCAAAACCGGCCGGGTGGTGGTCATCGAGATCAACCCCCGCACCTCCCGTTCATCGGCCCTGGCCTCCAAGGCCACGGGCTTTCCCATTGCCATGGTCTCTTCACTGCTGGCCGGGGGCCTGACCCTGGACGAAATACCCTACTGGCGGGACGGCACCCTGGAAAAATACACCCCTTCCGGGGAGTACGTGGTGGTGAAGTTCGCCAAGTGGGCTTTTGAGAAGTTCCCCGGCGCCGAGGACGTGCTGGGCACCCAGATGAAGGCCGTGGGCGAGGTGATGAGCATCGGGAAAAACTACAAGGAGGCCCTGCAGAAGGCCATCCGTTCCCTGGAAAACGGCCGGCACGGCCTGGGGTTTGCCAGGAATTTCCACACCCTCCCGCTGGATGACCTGATGGCAAAACTCCGCAAGCCTTCCAGCGAGCGGCAGTTTGTCATGTACGAGGCCCTGCGCAAAGGCGCCACCGTCGAGGCCCTTCACGAACTCACCCACATCAAGGCGTGGTTCATTGAGCAGATGAAGGAACTGGTGGACCTGGAAGAGGCCCTGCTGAAGCACAAGGGCGCTCTGCCGCCGGACAACCTGTTTATCAGGGCCAAAAAGGACGGGTTTGCCGACGCCTACCTGGCAAAAATCCTGGGCGTTCCCGAAACCGAAGTCCGGCGCCGGCGGCTTTCCCTGGGCCTGGCCGAAGCCTGGGAGCCGGTGCCGGTAAGCGGCGTGGAAAACGCGGCCTATTATTATTCCACCTACAACGCCCCGGACAGGGTGGGGGTGTCGAAAAACCGGAAAATCATGGTGCTGGGCGGCGGGCCCAACCGCATCGGCCAGGGCATCGAGTTTGACTACTGCTGCGTTCACGCGGCCTTTGCCATCCGGGACGAGGGCCTGGAATCGATCATGGTCAACTGCAACCCGGAGACGGTCTCCACCGATTATGACACCTCCAACAAGCTCTATTTCGAGCCCCTTACCGTGGAGGACGTGCTGAGCATCTATGAAAAGGAAAAGCCCGACGGCGTGATCGTTCAGTTCGGTGGCCAGACCCCGCTCAACATCGCCAGGGCGCTGGAAGCGGCGGGCGTGAAGATCCTGGGCACGTCGCCGGAAACCATCGATCTGGCCGAGGACCGGGACCGGTTCCGCCAGGTGATGCGGGACCTGGGCATTCCCCAGCCCGAGTCGGGCATGGCCAGCAACCTGGACCAGGCCCTGGAAATCGCCGGCCGCATCGGATACCCCCTGATGGTGAGGCCTTCCTACGTGCTGGGCGGCCGGGCCATGGAGGTGGTGCTTGACGAGGAGATGCTGCGCCGGTACGTGGCCGCGGCGGTGGACGTGTCGCCGGACCGGCCCATTCTCATCGACAAGTTCCTGGAAAACGCCATCGAGGCCGAGGCCGACGCCATTGCCGACGGCACCGACGCCTTTGTCCCGGCGGTGATGGAACACATCGAGCTGGCCGGGGTCCACTCCGGCGATTCGGCCTGCGTGCTGCCGCCGGTCTCCATTCCGGAAAAGCACATCAACACCATCATCGAATACACCCGCAAGATCGCGGTCACGTTGAAGGTGGTGGGCCTGATGAACATTCAGTACGCCATCGCCGACGACTGCGTTTACATTCTGGAGGCCAACCCCAGGGCCTCCCGCACCGTGCCCCTGGTCTCCAAGGTGTGCAACATCCCCATGGCCCGGTACGCGGCCCAGATCATGCTGGGCAAGCGGCTGTCGGACATGAACCTGCGCAACCGGGCGATCCCGCATTTCGGCGTCAAGGAGGCGGTATTCCCCTTCAACATGTTCCCGGAAGTGGACCCTGTGCTGGGGCCTGAAATGCGATCCACCGGCGAGGTGCTGGGCATTGCCGACTCTTTCGGCTACGCCTTTTACAAGTCCCAGGAGGCCACCCAGTCGCCCCTGCCCACCCGCGGCGCCGTGCTGATCACCGTCGCCGACAGGGACAAACAGGCCATTCTGGAAACGGCCCGGCTGTTCAAGGACCTGGGCTTTACCGTGCTCTCGACCCAGGGCACCGGCGAGTTTCTGGCGCGCCAGGGCATCGACGTCCAGTTTGTCACCAAGCTGGGTCACGGCCGGCCCGACATCGTGGACCTGATCAAGAACGGCAGCGTCCAGCTGGTCATCAACACGCCGGGCGGCAAGTCCAGCAAGGAGGACGACTCCTATATCCGCAAGGCGGCGGTCAAGTACAAGGTCTCCTACATGACCACCGTGGCCGCCTCCCTGGCCGCGGCCAGGGGCATTGCCGCCAGAAACCGGGGCGAGGAGCAGATCCATTCGCTTCAGGAGTACCACGCGAACATCTCCTGACCCTGCCATCAAAATCGGTATCGGTATCGGGATCGGTATCGCTATCGGTATCGAAATCGGTATCGAAACCCTCAACCCCGTCCCCTCCCAGAGGGCAATAACGTCTCCGGTTGCAATTCGATTGCGATACCGATTTGGATGGGGGGGCGTTAAAACTGCCCGGACGAGCACGTAAAGGACAATCCCTCCACTTCCATCTTGACCCGGCCGCCGGTTTGTCTGTATAAATAGATCGGACACACGGACCGGCCTGCAATAGGGCCGCCTGTTACAGGTTAACATGTTGATATTCGGGGGAGATCGTCAATATGCAGGTCAAGGGCACCATTCTTCTGGATCTGGTCCGGATCATTCGCAGCGAAAAAGAAAAAAACTGGCAGCCCCATCTCCAGCCCGAGGACTGGGAGGTGGTCAACGGCCATGTCGTGGCATCGGCCTGGTATCCCGGCGATCTTTTTTACCGGCTCACCTACGCGGTATTCAAGGTGTCGGGCCAGTCCGACCTGGACGTGTGTTTCGCCTATGGCCGGTTTACCGGGAATAACCTGATCCAGGTTTACCGGAACATCCTGGTCATCGGCGATCCGGTCACCAGCGTGGACCGGTTTGTCTCCCGGCGCAAGCTCTTTTTCGGCGGTGAATATTCCGAGTCCGAGATGGGGAGAGTCACCCACGGCAACGGTTGGCTCAAATACCTTTATACCGTGGCCGATCCGGCGGCCCGGGGCCGGGAAGTGGCCACGGTGATCGCCTACTCGGTGGCCGGGGGCCTGCATGAGCTGGTGGAGCGCACCGGGGCCGACAACGTGCGGACCGACATAACGGAAAAGGGTGGTGCCTTTGAGATCCACATTACATGGTCATAAAGTAAAGACGCGCGGGCAGTCCGGCGTCAATGGATAGAGCGCCTTATCCAGGGAGGTAAACCATGAGCAATGTTGTTCAAGTCAAGGGAACGATTGTTCTGGACCTGGTAAAACAGGTCCGCGTGGCAAAAGACAAAAACTGGAGCGATTATCTGCTGCCGGAAGACATGGACCTGGTCAATGGCGAGATCCTGGCTTCCCAGTGGTATCCGGATGAGTTTTTCTACCGGCTTTCCCACGCGGTGTTCAAGGTGATTGGTGAGTCGAGGATGGACGTATGCTTTGCCTTTGGCCAGCTGCTGGCCCACAAGATGGCCGATGTCTATAAAAACATCATGGTTCCCGGCGACCCGGCCACCAGCATTGAGCGGTTTCTCACCCGTCGCCAGTCCTTTTTCCGGGGAGAATATGCCGACGCCGAAAAGAACCTGATCGAAAAAGGGGAAAAGAAAGTCCTGGTCCGGTTCTACGTGGACACCAAGATCCGGGGCCAGGAGGTGGCGCCGGTGATGATGCAGTCCATTCTGGGCGCGGCCGACGAAATCGCGAAGATGAACGGCGCCGCCAACGTGCGGTCCCGGATGATAGACAAACGGGACCATTTTGATCTGGTCGTCGAATGGGATTAACCTGAATATTAAAAACGGATTCGTACTCCTGATCCCAAAATCACGGCATTGGATCACGAGCACGATTACGATCACGAGCAAGCGCAAGACGGAGATACCCCCGTGCCGGTCCCGTGGCAAATCAGCGACCTGATAGACCTGGATCATTTTCTGCGTCAGGCCCGGGACCCGGCAGGCCCCGACACCCGGGCCGCGGATCGCGCCATCTATCTTTCCTATGCCGACACCCATACCCCGCCTTTTGATCGAAAGGCCCTGATCCGCCACTGGCTGGAGCAAAAAAGGGCCGCTGTTTCAGACACCCGCCTGCTGCCCGGCCCTCTTTATAATGAAGCCTTAAGCATTTTTAAAATCACGTGCGCGGCGGCCGCCTTTATTCTCGGCGCGGTCCTGGCATGGTCGGTGCTCTCTTACAGCGGCGCGGCCCCCATCAATATTTTCACCTGCCTCTGGATTCTGGTGGCCCCCCAGGTGGCGCTGCTGTTTTTTCTGGCCCTGTCCGGCCTGCTGTCGCGCATGGGCGTGTCCGGGGCCTTTGCCGGTTTTTACCCGGCGGCTGCCCTGCTGCTCGCCCGCCTGGCTGGCCGGGCAAAAACCGCCGGGCAAAGCGCGCTGACGGGCCAGGCCCGCCTTCGCGCAAGCGCCCTGGCCGATGCCGCGGTCCGGGGCAATGCTCTTTACGGCCCGGTCTTTTTCTGGCCGGTCTTTTTTCTGGCCCAGCTCTTTGGCGTGTGGTTCAACCTGGGCCTGCTTTGCGCCGCCGGTCTCAAGCTGGCCATCACCGATCTTGCCTTTGGCTGGCAGTCCACCCTGTTTGCCGATCCGGCCACCGTGTACCGCATGGTGGAAATTTTTTCCCTGCCCTGGTCCTGGGCCGTGGCGTTTGCCCATCCCACCCTGGCCCAGATCCATGGCTCCCGCATGATCTTGAAGGAGGGCATGATTCACCTGTCCACCCCGGACCTGGTGTCGTGGTGGCCTTTTCTGCTTTACGCTATCCTCTTTTACGGTCTTGTGCCCCGGCTGGCGCTGATGGCCTGGGGACACTGGCGGCAGCGCAAAACCCTTGGCGCGGTGAGCTTTTCCGCCGGCGACTGCGACCGGCTGATCTCCCGCATGCAGGCCCCCCGGCTTCAAAGTCATGGCCCGGAAACACAAGACCGGCCCGGCCCGGCCGGCCCTTTTGCCCCGCCCCCGGCATTTTCCGCCATGGCCGATGGCCCCGCCGGCAAAGCCATTGTGCTGGTGGCCGAAGAGATCGCCCACCTGGTTCCCGACCAGGACCTGGAACGCCGCCTTGCCCATACCCTTGGCCTTGACCTGGCGGATCGGCTTTCCGTGGAGCAGGACCCGGTTGCCGATGCCCGGGAACTGGCCGAGCTTCTTTCCCGCCACGCCGGCGAGGCCGAAAACCTGCGCGTGGTGGTGGTGACCGAGGCATGGCAGCCGCCCCTGGCCGAGACCCTTTCCTGGCTTTCCGCCCTGCGCCGGGCCACCGGACCGCAAACCGGCCTGATCGTGGGCCTGGTGGGAAAACCCGAAGCCGGCAACCTGCTGACCCGGCCCGACACCACGGACCGGCGGGTGTGGGAACTGGCGGTCTCAAGCCTGCAGGATCCGTTTGCACGGGTGGAGGTGCTGGGAGGCGGCCATGGATAAGCCCGTGATCCCCGTATTTGCCGTGCTGGGCCATCCCAACGAGGGAAAATCCTCGGTGGTCTCCACCCTCACCGAAGACGATTCGGTCCGCATCAGCCCCATTCCCGGAGAAACCACGGTGTGCCGCGACTACCCGGTGACCATCGACGGCCGGGAGATTCTCCGGTTCGTGGACACGCCGGGGTTCCAGCAGCCCAGAAAAACCCTGGAGTGGCTGTCCGCCTTTCAGGGGCCGCCCGCGGACATGGCCGCCGCCTTTATCGCGGCCCATGCGGACAATCCCGATTTTTCCCACGAGACCGAACTGTTTTCCCCTCTGGCCAAAGGCGCGGGCATCGTGTTCGTGGCCGACGGTTCCCGGCCGCTTCGCCGGGTGGATGTTCTGGAAATGGAAATTCTGCGGCTCACCGGCCTGCCCCGCATGGCCGTGATCAACACCAAGGAGCATGACCGGCCCGAGTTTTTGGACGAATGGAAGCACGAGGCCCGCAAGCATTTTAACACCGTGCGCCTGTTTGACGCCCACCGGGCCACCTGCGCCGAACGCATCGACCTGCTGGAGAGCCTCAAGCACATCGACCCGGAATGGCAGCCCATGCTCCAGGAAGTGATTGCCGCCTTCAAAAGCGACTGGCAGCGCCGCATCGACCACGCGGCCGCCGTCATTTTAGACCTGCTGGCCGGGGCCGCTCGCCACGCCATCAGCGACACCTGCGGCGACGAGTCCCAGGCGGGCCAGACCCGGACAAAGCTGGAAGCCCTGTACCGGGCCGATATTCAGAAAATGGAAAAAGCGGCCCTGCGGGAGATAAGAAAACTGTTCAAGCACAACCTGTTTGACGTGGAACTGCCGCCCCATTCCATCGTCAATGAAGACCTGTTTTCAAAAAAAGCGTGGCGCGTGCTGGGCCTTGGCCAGTGGCAGCTGGCCGCCGCCGGCGCCGCCGGCGGAGGACTTGTGGGCGCCAAAATCGACCTGGCCCTGGCCGGCCACAGCCTGGGCGCCTTTACCGCGCTGGGCGGCCTGCTGGGCGGCGGGTCCGCAGCCCTGGGCGCCCAGCGGGCCACCCGGGCCCGGGTCAAGGGCCTGCCCCTGGGCCGCCTGAAAGTGGAGATCGGTCCGGTCAAAACCGACCAGATGCTGTTTATCCTTCTGGACCGGGCCCTGATCTACTTTTCCCATGTCAGCAACTGGGCCCACAGCCGCAGGGAGCCGACGCTCAAAACAGAAACCCCTGCCGGCCGCCAGGGCATCACCTCCCAGTGGGAATCTTCGTTTAAAAAAGATTTT
>JBMORB010000261.1:0-2169 GCA_049320925.1 Thermodesulfobacteriota bacterium
TTACCGTGGGCATCGGCACCGGCGAGCAGGACCGGGTGGGTGTGGCCGAGATCGCCCGGGACAAGGCCTACCGGAAACTGGCAGACCGGTACTGTTTTGAAATCCATGGCGTTCCTTATGCCGACCTGAACGACCCGGAGAAAAAGGCGGCCATTGACGACCGTGTGGCCAGGGAGAAGGGCGGCCTGATCGGATCGGCCATGATCAGTGACGCTTTTTTCCCGTTCCGCGACGGCGTGGACGTGGGATTAAAAGAAGGCGTGTCCGCCGTTATTCATCCGGGCGGGTCCCAGAATGACTACCAGGCCATAGAGGCCTGCAACCAGGCCGGGGCCACCATGGTGTTCACCGGCCAGCGCAGTTTCAAGCACTAACCTGATTTTGTGAAAATTTTAATTCACCGCAAAGGCGCAGAGGACGCAAAGAGAAGCAGGGACACACGTAAATAAGGACCGTCTCTTTGCGAAAAGAAACACAGGGCTTTGCGCCTTTGCGGCGGAAAAAGAAAAGAAGTCTCTGAAGATTAAAAGAGGTTGATATGGAAACCGTTTCAAGGATTTCAGGCACTCCCTCAAGGACCGGTCACTAAATATGCACGAAATGGGCATTGCCATGCAGATCGTGGAGATCGCCGGTTCGGCCATCCCCGCGGACGTTAAGAACCCGTCCGTGGCAAAGGTGAACATCCGTGTGGGCAAGCTGACCGCGGTGGTGCCGTCCAGCCTGACCTTCTGTTTCAACATCGCCACCCAGGACACGCCCCTGGCCGGGGCCGAGCTTTCCATTGAGGAGGTGCCGGTGGTGGCCCGGTGCAAAAAGTGCGGCCATGAATGGATTATCACGGGCCCTGATTTTTCGTGTGAAAAGTGCCGCGCGGGGGATGTGGATATTCTGTCCGGACGGGAACTGGATATTGTTTCAATAGAGCTGAAGGAGTGACGGCTTTGTAAAAAGCCCGATTGCTGCGTTGCGGTGCGGAAAAAGCTTCCGAAAATTAAATTTAATTTTTAGCGTCTTCTCTAACAACCCATGGCTCGCGGAATTTCGGCTCCTATGCCGCCGGCCGGTAACCAAGGAGAAAATACATGAAAGACACCCTGAATAACTTGCTGGCCGCCGTGTTTACGGTGATTGCCGTTGCGGCCGCCGCCTTCACGGTTCTGGTGGCCATCCAGGCGACGGCCCTGAAGGGCGGGGCTGTGTCGGCGGCCATGCCCGGTTATATTTTCGACAAAAGCTATGCCGTGGGCTTAGATGAGATCACCCGTGCCCGGGAACTGGCCGAAAAATTCATGACCGGCGAAAACGGCCAGCTCCGGCCGGGCCAGGAAATCGATCCCGCCAGCTACATGACCCCGGACTTTGAGATCAGCGTGGCCACCCTGGCTTATTTCAACTACCTGGGCGCTCTCTTCGCCGACAATTCCGGCCTGCCGGCTCATCTGGAGAAGGTCAAGGCCCTGCTTTTTGAAAAGCTCCCCGAAGACAGGGCCCAGCGGCTTTACTCCCTGTACGAGAATTACATTTCCTGTGAACTGGAACTTTCCACGGCCCTTGCCGGCTGGAAAGAGCCCCAAAGCGCCGCCGATGTGGTGCGGCTGCTGACCGACGCCCAGAAGTTCCGCAGGGAATACCTGGGGCAGGACGTGGCCGACGCCCTGTTCGGCACCGACATCAAGACCCGTGAGTACGCGGTCCGGCGGGGCGCCATCGCCGGTGATCCGTCATTGTACGGAAAGGAAAAGGAAAAACGGGTGGCCCGCCTCACCGAGGATATGTGGGGAGACCAGGCCCAGGCGATCAGCGATTATTCCCTGCCGTTTCACCGTTACCGGGAAAAGCTTCAGATGTACGCCAAAGACATGGCCGAGATGAAAACCGACGAGCAACGGACCGAAATGGTCCGGGGGCTCCGCAACCTTTATTTTTCTCCGGAAATCGTGGCCCAGATGGAAGAGATCGATGCCCAGACCGCCCGGCAGAAGGAAACCGACGCCCGGTTTGAACAGGGGAAGCAGGAAATTCTTGGCAATGACGCGTTGAGCCAGGAGGAAAAGGACGCCCGTCTTCGCGATCTGGCAAAGGAGTGCTACGGGGAACAGCTGCTGCCGCCCGAATCAGCGCCATGACAGGGCTTCCCGCCGCCGCCTTCAGGCGAAAGCTTTTGCG
>JBMORB010000262.1:0-12158 GCA_049320925.1 Thermodesulfobacteriota bacterium
CACAACGACCTTTAAGCGTTGCCTGACCGACCGGTTGTTTCTCGTTTCAACAAAAAAAGGCGTCCCCATCAAACGGGACGCCTTTTCCATTTCACCGTCCTGGTTCGCGTCCCGTCGCCGCAAAAGCATCATGAAACATCCGGTTGAAGTGTCCCCTCGTTCCACCGGAAAGGGAAAAATGCGCAGATCCAGGCCACCAGGAATCCGGCCGCCACGTCCAGAATGTAATGCTGTTTGAGCAGAACCACGGAAACGCCAACGATCACGGCCATGGCCATGGCGATCCACCCGAGAACCGGCCCTTTTTTCAGAAGATAAAACGCCGAAAAAAACGAGGCGGCCAGGTGCATGGAGGGAAACAGGTTGTATGGCTTGTCCAGCCAGAAATAAAAGCCGACCCACGCGGTTAACCAGTCTCCGGTTACGGCCACTTCCGGGCGGAAATTCATTCGCACCGGCCAGATCAAAAAAACCGTAAAGCAAACCAGCGTCATGCCCACAAACCGGGCGCAGATGTTCCAGAGGTCGGGCATGTTGTCGATGGACAGATATAAAATGGCGACCAGCGCGAACACCAGCGAATAGCCGATGATCATGGACGGAACAAAGGGAAGGTCCTTCTCAAACCACAGAGAGACATCGTAGTACCGGCCGCGCCAGGCGTTAAACCAGTTGATGCCCAGATAACCGGCGGTGTAAAAAGCCACCACCAGGGCCAGGACAAAAGATTTTACGGTAATTGAGTAGTTTCGGGCAGGTATCATCGTTTTTGCCGTCGGCTGGCTCTGGATTCGGTTTGCCGTCAACATCCGCTTTTCAGATCATGCCCGGGTTTTTCGCCGGCGCTTTCTTGTGTCCGGCCTGGGGCCAGGCTTTTGCGGCAGCAGGGCCCGGCCGAGTCGGTCTTCCAGGTCTTCCACAAACTCCCGGCTGCCCAGGGGCCGGCCCGTGCGTTCGTGCTTTTGCAGAGCCGCTGCCTCGTCATTGCTGATCTCGGTGGACAGAAAATCGGCCCACCGCTTTCGGATCATGGATTTTACAGGCTTTACATCCACCAGCGCGTCGTTTTTATTTTTGATATGCGCCGCCGCGCTGCTCCAGGGCCAGTCTTCCGGATTTGTGACCAGCCCGGCCCGCACCGGATTTCTTTCAATATACCGAACGCAGGCCAGCAGGTATTCTTCATCCAGAATATAAGAGGCAAACCGGCCCTGCCACAGATGGCCCTTCCATCCTTCCCGGGCATTGACCCGCCGGGTGTAACGGCGGTGGGCCTCGCCGATGGCCAGGTTCAGGCTCTCCTTTTCCGGAGGCACGGCAACCAGGTGAACATGGTTGGGCATCAGGCAGTAGGCCCATATCCTAACCCCGTGTCTGGCGCACCATTCGGCCATCAGGTCGATGTAGGCCCGGTAGTCATCCTCTGAAAAAAAGGTCTGCTGGCGCCGGTTGCCCCGCTGGGTGATGTGGTGCGGAAGACCGGGCGCCACTGCTCTTGCGATTCTTGCCATATAAAATTTCTATCCGGGGCGTACCCGGCTGTCAAGAAAAATATACTGTCCCCAAAACCCCATACTGTCCCCCAAAACCCCAAAAAACCGGCTGTTGATGCTGTCCGGCCCCATGGCGGCCTGACGCGCAGCGCAGGCGCTTGGGCCGCGTAAGGCCGCCGCTACATCTGCTCTTTACAGCAGTTGTTCTCCCTCTTTTTTGGAAGCCCTGAACCGCTTCTTTTCAATACCCAGCCGCTGCATCTTGTTATACAGGGCCCGGGTATGAATTCCGGACATCTTTGCCGCCTCCCCGATCCGGCCCCGGGTTTCTTTTAGCACCATCTTGATGTACTCCCGCTCCACCATGTCGAGAATCTCCTGGCGGACCTCGGGAAGGGTTTTCCCCTTCCAGGCGTCGGTCATCAGGGTGCCGTTCTGGGTCATCAGGTCCTTGGACGAATTTGGGGAATGGAAAATATAGGGCAGGTCGTGGAGTCCCACGATCTCCGAGGGGCACAGCAGGATGGCCCGCTCGATGACGTTCATGAGTTCCCGCACGTTTCCCGGCCAGTCGTACTGGCACAGGGCGGTCATGACCGCCTCGGTGACCCCGCGGATATCCTTGCCGATTTTCAGCTGGTAGTGCTCGATGAACCGGTGGACCATGCCGGGGATATCCTCCTTGCGGTCCGCCAGGGGCGGAATGGTCAGGGTGATCACGCCGAGGCGGTAAAACAGGTCTTTGCGGAACGTCTGTTTTTCGACTGCCAGCGACAGGTCCTGGTTGGTGGCGGCGATGACGCGGATATCCACCCAGGTGGGCCGCTCGCTGCCCACCGGCCTCACCTCGTAGTCCTGAAGCACGCGCAGCAGCTTGGCCTGAAGGTGAAGCGGCATTTCACCGATTTCATCCAGGAAGATGGTGCCGCCGTGGGCCATTTCAAAGGCCCCCCGCCGGGACCGGATGGCGCCGGTAAAGGCCCCTTCCTCATGGCCGAACAGCTCGCTTTCCAGCAGCTGTTCCTGAAGGGCCGCCGCGTTGACCGCGATAAAGGGGCCAGCGGACCGGGGGCTTTCCCCGTGAATGGCCCTGGCCAGATGCTCCTTTCCCACCCCGGTTTCCCCCAGAATCAGCAGCGGGGCGTTGCTGGGGATCACCTTCCATACCTCCTCCATCAGCACCTGCATGCTCTGGCTTTGCGAAACAAAGTCGCCCAGCTTGGGCGAAGCCTGCCCCTTGGCGGTCAGCCGGCTTTTCAGAATCAGCTGGCGCCTGGATTCCAGGGTCGACTCAATGGCCTCGACAAGGCTCTTGCGGGAGATGCCGGCATACAGGACCACGTCAGCGCCGGCCCCCACCAGCTGGGCATGGTCCTCGGATGAGTCGCTGTTGTGCAGCACCACGGTGGTGGGGTTTTCCGGAAGTTCGTTGAGCATGGCGATGCTGGATTCGGTCTGGGCCGGAATAAAGGATTCGCTGATCACGATAATGTCGCCGCAGCTCCGGATCACCCGCTGCCAGGGGTTTTTCGCGTCTCCGCAGGTTTCCACCTGGACATCGTCAAATTCCTGAAAGTGCTTGTCCATATAGGCCTGGAGGTTGCGGTTTTTGATGGCCATCACCAGCCGGATTAGCATACGACTTCCTCAAAAAAGAATTTGAATTCCGATTTTGTGCCACTATAGACTTTCAAAACACCGGCGTCAAGCAAATAATTTGGGTGACATAACGATATCTGTTTTTATTTTAAATGGATAAATCTTGCTACCGGGGACAGACCCCACAGGCCGTTTCAGGCAAGGGTGGTAAAAACCACCCGAAAAAAGCATGCTGGTACCGTTTTTCTTAAAAATAAGAAACAAAATGCCTAAAATAAAGAACGCTGGCGCCCACGCCAAAAAAGGCAAATAAAAAACCATTTAATTACAGTATATTAATATTTGTTTTTGCTTTGGCACGAAAAGTGCTTTATGTGCATTTTTAACATGATCGGCCATTGTGGCCGGGCGCTTTTGAGCCCGGACGGCAATAAACCCTCTTCACCTGAAAAGGAGGAGAATCACATGAGCGTAGTGGCAATGAAAAGACGACGTCCGCTTGAGACGGCCGCGGCGACCGAATCCCAGCCGGTATGGGGCATCGCGTCGGCCATCGATATCTACAATTGCAACCCCCAGACCATTCGGGACGCCGACGCCATTAAAAAATTTGTTGTGGAGCTGTGCGACCTCATTGAGATGCGCCGGTTCGGTGAAACCCAGGTGGTCCATTTCGGTGAAGACGAGCGCGTGGCCGGCTACTCCATGGTCCAGTTGATTGAAACTTCCCTGATTTCGGCCCATTTTGCCAACCTGACCAACACCGTCTACCTGGACGTGTTCAGCTGCAAGGCCTATGATTCTGAAACGGTTCGTAAATTTGCACAGGACTACTTCGGGGGGACCCACAGCAACCTGAATGTCACGATGCGATACTGATTCTCCATGAAGGAATTACGCATCGTTTCCGATCACGCGGCCTGCAGAGAGTTGTGGGAACAGTTGTGGCCGCAGCAGTGTGTTTTTGATCTGTGGGCGGTGCGCGACTGTTTTGCCAGACATTTTAAGAGACCTTCTTTTTTTCTGACAGGGGAGGCGGATAACAACCGCCCCCCTTTTTTGCTGGCCCTTTCCTGGATAGAGGAAGATGGCTATTTCGGCCACTTTCCCGGAGAGACCTGGCAGGGCAAAACCTGGGTCGAACAGAACAAAATTCCCGGCGGCCAGGCCCTGTCGCCGGAAGCCGTTCTCAAGGCCGTGGACGGCAGGCTCCATATTCGGTATCTGGATGCCGATTTTATCCCGGCGTGGGGTAATGCCGTCAGCGTGGATGAAACCGGCTACCTCTTGATTCCGCCGGCCCACGGCTTTTCCTTTGACGCCTATCGTCAATGTTTTCCCGGAAAATCCAGAAAAAAACTGGACCAGGAACTGGCCCGGCTTGAGGCCCAGGGCGTCCGGTTCCGGCATGACGACATGGCCGATATCGATCCCATGATGCAGATGAACCTGGCGGCTTTCGGGCCCATGTCCTATTTTTATGACCCCCGGTTTTTTGCCGCCTTTATCGACCTGATTGATTTTTTTAAAAAAAATGGCATGCTCCGGGTTACGTCCGTGGAAATCGGCGGCAAGCTGGCCGCGGTGGACGTTGGCGCCGTATGGCGAAACGTCTACACCGTCATGGCCGGCGGCACCAATCCCGAATTTCCCGGCGTGGCCAAGCTGATCAACTTTCACCACATTCGCTGGGCCTGTGAACAGCGACTGGCGTCCGTCGACTTTCTGTGCGGTGATTTTTCCTGGAAATCCCGGTTCCGGCTGACCGAACGGCCCCTTTACAAGATCTGCCTGCCGGAGACCAGCACCGCCTGCCAGACCGAGGAAGCCACGGCCGAGCCGCAAGGAAATACAGCTGACCCGCAAAGGAGCGAAAACCGTGCCGGCTGACACCCGCGTACTGGTGGTGGGAACCACGCCTGATTATGTAGACTGGATTTGCCGGGCCGATCCGGGCCGGGCCCTTTTTATCACGGAACCGGCCCTGCGCCGCGACGCCCGGGAACCGGCCCCCGGGCCCCGGGACGAAATCCTGTGCGATCTTGCGCGGCCGGACCATCTGTTTGCCGCGCTGTTGGCCCATCTGCGGAAATGGAACATCGAAATCGATGGGGTGGCCTGTTTTGACTGTGAATCCCTTCCACCCGCGGCTTTTCTTGCCCAGAAACTGGGCCTGAATTTTGTTTCGCCGCAGGCGGTGGCGGCCTGCCGGGACAAGCAGACGTCCAAAACCCTGTGGAAAAAAAACGGTATTTTTTGTCCGATCGTAGCCCCGATTTTCAAAGAGGCGGAGGCTGTTGAATTTTTTACAAAAAACGGGGTCTGCGTTCTCAAACCGGCTTTCGGCGCCGGCAGCGAACTGGTGTTTCGCTGTGACACCCGGGAGTCCTGCCGCCGGGCCTTTGACCTTATCAGCAAGGGACTTTTGCGCCGGTCCGGCCACCGGCTTTACCGCAACACCGGTGACGCGGCCCCGATTATCGCCGAGACCTGTGTAAACGGACCGGAGTTCAGCTGTGATTTTTTTGTTGAATCCGGCCGGGCGACCCTTATTCGTCTGGCAAAAAAAATTCCAGCCCCGCCGGGCAGCCCCTTCGGCACCACCCTGGCGTACGTGCTCGTCGAGGCCCTGCCGGGTATCGACAACGCCGCCCTTGCCCGCAACATGGCCGACGGCGCTTCGGCCCTGGGCATCTCCCGGTCCCTGTGCATGGCCGATTTTATTGTTCATGAGGGCCGGCCGGCCCTGCTGGAAATGACCCCCCGGCCCGGCGGCGATTGTCTTCCGCCGCTGATCCGCCACGCCCTGGACATCGACACCCTCCTTCTGGCCCTGGACGTGGCCCAACACCGCCCCCTGTCCCTGGCGGACTGCCCGCCGCCGCGGCTCATGGCCGGACTCCGGTTTCACGCCCGACAGGAGGGGGTGCTGACGAGGGCGGACTGGTCGGCGATTGCCGGCGACCCCCGGGTGCGGGAGGTTCTGCCAGTCCGGCATCCCGGCGACAAAATTTTTCTGCCGCCCCGGGATTACGATTCGTTTCTGCTGGGAAGCGCTGTCTTTGCCCCGGCAGGCCCGGATACCCTGGCGGAAGAGTGCGCCGGCCTGTTAAACCGCCTGATCGTGGAGATATCCCCCCATGACGACACCGCATGAGAACAGCGACTCCCGCCTGATGCCGCCCGAGAAGCTGGGATCCTTTGTTCAATATTATATGGACCGCCGGCAGGCGTATCTGGAACTGGCCGAGCGCCAGGGCTCGCCCCTGTACGTGTTTGAACCGGACGCCCTGGTCCGTCAGGCCCGGACCTTTACGCAGGCCTTTGCCGCCACCCTTCCCGACCCTGGCTTTTTTTTCGCCGTCAAGAGCAACAACTGCCCGGAAGTGGCAAAAACGCTTGTTTCTTGCGGGTTCGGGCTGGATGTGTCCAGCGGCGTTGAGCTGGCCATGGCTCTGGAAACCCGGGCGGCGGCCATTGTGTTCAGCGGTCCGGGAAAAACCGGCGACGAACTGACTCTGGCCGTTGCAAACAGCCCCCGGGTCACAGTGCTTTTAGACAGCTTTGGCGAGCTGCAAAAGCTGGAGAAAACGGCCGCTTCGGCCGGGAAAACGGTATCGGCCGGCGTGCGGCTGACCACCACGCCCAACGGGCTGTGGCGCAAGTTCGGCATTCTGCCCGAGCGCCTGGCCGAATTCTGGACCGCCGCCTCGGCCTGTTCCCATGTGAAACTGGCCGGCATTCAGTTTCACACCAGCTGGAACCTGACCCCGGACGCCCATACCTCCTTTATTCAACGCCTGGGCGAGGTACTGACCCCCCTGCCGGAGGCGTTCAAAAAGCAGCTGGCCTTTATCGACATTGGCGGCGGGTTCTGGCCCGAACAGGGGGAGTGGCTTCACCATCCGGACGGCGCTCCCACGGATCCAAAAACCGCTTTTACCAGCGTGCGGCCCCACTACCGGCTGCCGGCCAGGCCCATCACTGATTTCGCGGATGCCATCGGCGAAGCGGCGCGACGCCACATCTTTCCCGTTGTCTCTCCCCGCATCTGCATGGAACCGGGCCGATGGGTCTGCCATCTTGCCATGCAGCTGCTCATGCGCGTGACCGATAAAAAGGCCGGCGACCTGGTGGTCACCGACGCCGGCACCAACGCAGTGGGCTGGGAACGTTTTGAGACTGACTATTTTCCGGTGTTAAACCTTTCCCGTCCGGATACCCGCGAGCGGCCCTGCCATATTCTGGGCGCGCTGTGCACGCCCCATGACGTGTGGGGATACAGCTATTTCGGAGAAGACATCGCCGAAGGCGACATCCTGCTGATTCCCGCCCAGGGCGCCTACACCTACAGCCTGCGCCAGAACTTCATCAAGCCCCTGCCCCGGCTGGCTGTCCTGTAAAGTTGACGATGCAGGGGTGGCGGCACCCCAATCGGAGGCAGCATACGGGAAGGCGGTTATTCATCGCAAAAACAGGGAAGACTAAAAGGAAGACGTTGCCGCATCTCCGGCACGGCCGGGAATATCCGGCGGGGTCCCGGCCACACACCGTTTGGTCAACGTGACCCGGTTGCCTTTTTCGTTATACCGGCATTCGGACGCGTAGCGCTGCATGATGATGATACCCCGGCCATGCTCAGCCTCCATAGAGGGTGGCCGGTCCACGGCGGTCCGCCAGTCAAAACCGTCGCCCTCGTCCTCGATCTCCATGGTCAGCAGGCCGTCTTCAAAGCCCAGAACATAGTTGACGCGCTTTTTCGGATCATCACCGTTTCCATGGCGAACCGCGTTGATCAGACCCTCCCGCATCACCAGGCACACGGAAAACGCCTCATGGGACAGCCCCTGCCGGGTTAAAAAGGTCCGGGTTTCGGCCTCCACCCGGTCGATGGCGGCCATGTCGGAAAAAAAACGGATTCTCAGCCTGCGGCTTTCGTGAACAACGGACAGAAGGGGGCTGACTTCGGGCATCTGTAAACCGCCTTGCGCAAAAGCACCACATGCAACTGCGTGTTATACCTGAATTCCCAGGACAATAACATCGTCTTCCACGGTGGCGGACGCCGGTTTGAGTTTTTCGGCAATCCGCTGGGGCGCACTGGTGATGGGCAGATCGGCCACCGCCTTGCAGGCTTCAAGAAGCCGGGTCGACCCTTCAGGCCACGAGATTTTCTGCTGAACCGACTCGATCAGGCCGTCGGAGTAAAGATAGAACCGGTCCCCCGGCTTGACTTTCAGGCTTTCCCGCCCAAAAGAGACATCCTCAAAGCTTCCCATCACATCGCCCTTGAGATGAATAAAAGCCGGCTCTCCCTGGGCGGGATGATAAACCACCGGCGGGTGGCCGGCGCTGATGATGGTGATGTTTTTAGTCTTGCGGTTCAGGCAGGCATAACAGGCGATAAGGAACTTGTCTTCGGGCAGGATCTTCACCAGCACGTCGTTGATGAGCTTCATGCTTTCGCTGGGCCGGTATATGGGGGTGCAGTTCTGCTTGAGCAACGCCTTTACCGATGAAATCAGATAGCTGGTCTTGATGTCGTGGCCGGAAAAATCGGCCACAAAATAACCGTAAATGTCATCTGAAACGGGCAGCACGTCGTAAAAATCGCCGCCTGCCTCTTCCAGGGCGCAATAGTAGACGCCGAATCCCGCGCCGGGCTGATGGTCGGGCGTGGTCAGGAGCGACGTCTGGGCCTCGGTGATCTGCCGCAGTTTGTCGGCCTGGTTTGAAATCAGGGAGCTGGTGGCAATGGAAAGTTTCAGGTGAAGGCGGACTCTGGCCAGCACCTCCAGGGGATGAAACGGCTTGGTGATATAGTCCACGGCCCCCAGTTCAAAGCCGGTGAGCTTGGACTCCAGTTCGATGACACCGGAAAGGAAAAGCACGGGAATGGCGCTGGTGGCCGGGTCGTTTTTCAGATACCTTATCACTTCAAAGCCGTCTTCTCCCGGCATTTTGACATCCAGCAGAATGATGTCCGGCTTTTCTTTCTGGGCCAACTGCCGGGCCGTGGGGCCATCCACTGCCGTAATGGTTTTATAGCCGTGGTTTTCCAGGGTGGTGGACAACAGTTTCAAGTTCAACAGGTTGTCGTCTACAACAAGAATCGTAAACCGTTGCTGCATACTTGTCCGCCTCCCTATCCGCTGATTATGGTTGCCTGAACCGTCAATCAGGACGCTGCCCGGTCCGGCCAAGGTCGCTGATAATCGTCTCCAGGATGCGCTGAACATCCGAAAGGGCCTCCCGGGTCCGGGGCAGATCCTCGGCACGGGCCAGAAATTCGGCCTTTTTTGCCGCTTCAAACAGATCGGAAAACCCTACGTTTCCCGCAGCCCCCTTGAGCGAGTGAGCCGCTTCCATTGCCGTTGGCGCGTCTTGTTTGTCAAGCGCATCCGTCATGCGCGAAACGTCGCCTCGGGCCGAGTCTACAAACACATCAAGAATTTCCAGAAACTCCTCTGTGGTAAATCCTTGATTTGCGGCAAGTGTTGCAATGTCCATGTTGCGTTAACGGGCTTTGTGTTTTTGAACAACGATAAAACATGTTAAGGAAAAAACCGGCTAAAAGCAAGCAAAACCCTGCCGACGGAGCCCGCCGGGAATGTCTGCCGAAAAAGATTTTCAGGCGGAGGCGGCGGTCTGACGGGCGAGCTTGTTTTTCAGGATGCCGTAATCCACCATGGCCTGCAAGGCCCGCACGGCCCGTTCCGGCCCCTGATAAAAAGGAACGCCCCGGGCGGTAAGCGCCTTGACGGCGGTTTCCGACCGGCCCTGATAGGAAAAACAAAACACCGGTTTGCCCGACCGGTCGATAAGCTTTTGCATCTGGGCGCAAATGTATTCCGACACCTCGGCTATTTTGGCGTCCAGGTCGGCGGCCGCCACCCCCATCTGCATCAGCACCCGCTTAATCATGTCCGACGGTGTATAAAAATAAAACAGCAGGGCGTCGCACAGGCTATCGCCCAGCAACACGCCGGGAATGTCGGCGAAAAACTGGGTCATGTCCTTGGTAAACGTCAGATCGATGGGGTTTTTCACGCTGGCCGTGGCGGGCACCAGGGCACGAAGCTTTTCCGCCGTATCCGCGGAGGGTTCCGGAAGAGCCAGGCCGGACCGGCCGCAGGCATCCGCCGCCACCGCGCCGGGGCCGCCGGAGTGTGTCTGAATAAACACCCGGTTTCCCGCGGGCCGCGGTAACTGGCCGAAGGCCATACAGAAATCAAACAGTTCGGTAATAGATGCGGCCCGAATGACCCCGCTCTGCCGAAAGATGCCCGCGTACAGATCGTCGGGTCCGGACATGGACCCGGTGTGGGAAAGGGCGGCCCGTCTACCGGTTTCCGATCCACCCACATAAAGGGCCACAATGGGCTTGTGGGGAACGATCCGGCGCGCCACCTCCACAAAATGACGGCCCCTGCGAATGGCCTCCACATACAAGGCGATGACCTTTGTCTCCGGGCAGGCCCCCAGGTACTCCAGGCAGTCCACCAGGTCTGTGTTGACTTCGTTGCCGATACTGAAGGCCGTTGAAAAACCCAGGTTAAGCTGGTCCAGGTAGGCGAACATCTGGGTCACGAAGCTGCCGCTCTGGGAAACCAGCCCGATAAAACCGGGCTTGCCGTAATAGCGGTGAGGGGTGGTGTTGAGCCGGGCGTGGGTGTTGGTAACGCCCAGGCAGTTGGGGCCGATAATGCTGATGCCGTATTTTTGGGCAATGGCGGCCATCTCTTTTTCACGGACCGCGCCCTCCGGCCCCACCTCCTTGAAGCCGCCGGAGACCACAATGGCGTGGTGAATGCCCTTGGCGCCGCAGGCCTCCAGCGTCTCGCACACGATCCGCGTGGGAAGCACGATCACAGCCAGGTCCGGCGCCTCGGGCAGCGACTCCACGGAAGCATAGGCGGGCAGGCCCTGCACCTCTTTTTCCTTCAGGTGCACGGGATAGATTCTTCCCGGAAAATCAAACGCCATCATGGCCCGCAGAATAATGGTGCCCATGGAGGAGTGGTTGTTGGAGGCTCCGAAAATGGCAATCGATTTCGGGTGAGTCATGGTGTAGAGCCGGTGGGCCTCAACGGGTGTGGTCATGGCATCAGCTCCTTAAAACAATCAGCGCGTCCACGGCCTTTACCCGGCCGTCGGTGGAAATCAGCACGGGATTGATGTCGATCTCCGTCACGGCTTCCCAGTCCAGCCCGATCTGACCCGCTCCCATCAGGCAGCGGCAGATGGCCGGAAGATCGGCCGGGGCCTCGCCCCGGAACGCGTCCAGCATTTTCGCGGATTTAAGGCCGGCGGCCATCTCCTTTACCTCGATTTCGTCCACCGGCGCCATGCGGAACACCGCGTCCCTGAAAATTTCGGTCATCACCCCGCCCAGGCCCAGCATCACGCAGGGACCGAACTGGGGATCCCGGTTCATGCCCACCACCAGCTCCCGCTTCCCCGACACCATCTCCGACACCAGCATGCCGTCCACCTCGCCGGTGAGCCGGGAGGATATGCGGTCAAAGGCGCTTCGCACGGCAGCCTCGTCCGCCAGCCCCAGTGCCACCAGGCCGGTATCGCTTTTGTGCATCAATTCCGCGGAGCAGGCCTTTAGCACCACGGGGTAGCCCAGTTTCCCGGCGGCGGCCACGGCCTCGTCCGGCGTTTTTGCCAGATATTCCCGGGTGACGGGAACACCGTAAGCGGCCAGCACCTGCTTGGCCTCGTATTCGGAAAGGGCCGGCCGGCCCTGTGAAAGGGCGGCCTGAAGAATCCGCTCCACCTGCGCATTCTGATTCATCTTTTTCTCCCGGTTAAATCCCGATGTAAGAACTTCTTTGCAAAAGGCAATGCGCCTGAAAAAAATAAGCAAAAATTTTTTCTATATGCGTATAAGAAGGGTGTCAAGTCTTATAAGCAGGGAAAGGCAGCGTCTGGCCGGCCGCTACTTTTTCAGCGTGGCGGCGCCGGCCTGAATTTTTTCCGTGACCTTCCGTGTCAGGTCGGCGATCTCACGAAGAATGGCGGCGGTGTCGTGCAGCCCTTCCTGCTCGGCCTGGACGA
>JBMORB010000262.1:12258-16384 GCA_049320925.1 Thermodesulfobacteriota bacterium
GCCGGCCGCTACTTTTTCAGCGTGGCGGCGCCGGCCTGAATTTTTTCCGTGACCTTCCGTGTCAGGTCGGCGATCTCACGAAGAATGGCGGCGGTGTCGTGCAGCCCTTCCTGCTCGGCCTGGACGATCCACTGGTTGTAGGAATCGCCGTGGCTTTCGTTGTGACGCAGCCAGTAATCGAAAAGCCGGGTCAGTTTCTCCCTGGCCGACAGGTCTACGGTGCCGCCCTGGGCTTCATGGTGATGGTGATGAGAGTCGTGATCATGATCGTGATGACCGTGATGATGGTCATGGTCGTGGCCATGGTGATGATCAGAATGGCTCATGGTGTTGCTCCTTGTGGTTTTTTCATGTAAACCGTATGATAACCGTGACAAACCTAGCGCCACGGTAAAAAATAGTCAAGGCATGGTTTTTCCCTTTTTCACTTCAACAGCAGAAAACCGATGTCGGGAAAAAAAGTCGCAGTGTGGTTGGCCCTGATCGCCGGAGTATTCTGCGGCGCGGCCGGCGGTGTGTTTTTCGCCGTGGTTCACGACCTTCCCCAGATTCAGGCGCTGGAAGACTTTTCCCCGTCGGCCACCACCCGTGTTTTTTCAGCGGAAGGCGTCCTGATAACCGAGCTTTTCGTGGAAAAGCGAGATCCCGTTTCCATTTCGCAGGTCCCCCCCTGGCTGGTGTCGGCCCTGATCGCCACCGAAGACAACGACTTTTTCCGTCACCGGGGTCTGGATTTAAAGGGTATTGCCCGGGCTCTGGCCAAGGATCTGCTGACCTTTGATTTCCGGCAGGGGGGCAGCACCCTGACCCAGCAGCTGGCCAAAACCCTGTTTCTCACTTCCGAAAAAAGCCTGATGCGCAAAATCAAGGAGGCGGTGCTGGCCTTTCAGCTGGAGCGGCGCTATACCAAAAACGAAATTCTGGAGCTTTACCTGAACCAGGTCTATTTCGGCAGCGGCGCCTATGGTGTCAAGTCGGCGGCCCGCACCTTTTTTAACAAACCGGTAGAAGATCTTTCCCTGGCCGAGTGCGCACTGATCGCGGGCATGCCAAAAGCCCCTTCCCGGTACTCCCCCCTGGTCAACCGGGACCTGGCCCTGTGGCGCAGAGACCTTGTCCTGGGCCAGTTGCTCAAAAACAGGATGATCTCGGAAGTCGATTATCAAAAGGCGCTCGGCGAACCGCTGAACCTGGCGTCGGACACACCCCCTGTTTTACAGCCCGGCTATTTTATTGAATACATTCGAAGCGACCTTGAAAACGCCGTCGGCGCCCAGGCGCTGTACAGGGGCGGCCTTTCCATTTACACCACCCTCTCCTGGCCCCTTCAGCAGGCGGCCCAGGACGCCGTGGTCCGGGGACTGGACGGACTTGCCGCGCGAATGGCCGCCAAAGGCCTCTCCACGAAGCCCCAGGCCGCGCTGGTGGCCCTGGATGTGGCCACCGGCGGTGTGCTGGCCATGGTGGGGGGCCGGGACTTTACGCAAAGCCCCTTTAACCGCGCCGTTTCCGCACGGCGCCAGCCCGGTTCGGCCTTTAAGCCGGTTCTTTACGCCTGCGCCCTGGACCACGGATTTACCCCGGCGACCACCGTCCTCAACACGCCGGCGGCCTTTCCCGGCGCGCGAAAGGGGGATGTCTGGAAGCCGGAAAACTTTTCAAAAACCTACTCCAGTGAAACAACGGTGTGGTCGGCCGTTGTCCACTCGGAAAACCTTCCAGCCGTCCGCATCATGCAGCAGCTGGGTCCGGCCCCGGTGACAGCGTTCGCGGCCCGGCTGGGCATTGCATCGCCCCTGGCGCCTTACCTGCCTCTGGCCCTGGGCGCCTCGGATGTTTCACTGCTGGAGATCACCGGCGCCTATGCGGTCTTCCCCCGGCAGGGCAAGCTGATTCAGCCCTACGGCGTGATCCGGGCGACCGACTCCCGCAACCGTGAAATATGGCGGGTCTCGCCCTCCTCCCGGATGGTCATGCCGGCCCAGGACACCGCCATTCTGACAAGCATGCTCCGGAGCGTGATTCTTGAAGGCACGGGGCGGGCCGCCGCTGACCTGGCATGCCCGGTCGCCGGCAAAACCGGCACCACGGATGCTTTCAGGGATGCCCTTTTTGTCGGGTTTTCCCGGGACATTGCCGCCGGTGTCTGGACCGGCACTGACGATCACACCACCCTGGGCAGCGGCGAAACCGGGGCAAGGGCCGCGCTGCCTATATGGAAATCCTTTATGGAAAAAGCGCTTGAGCTTCGGGCCTGCCGGGATTTTGATGTTCCGGACGGCATGGTGTGGGTCCGGGTGGACCCGGCCACGGGCAAACGGGTCGGCCCGGATGAGGAGGGCCGCGCCATGCTTTTTAAAGCAGGAACCGAGCCGTTTTAACCGGACCCGATGTTATATTAAAAAACATTGATGTTGACCGGCCGGCGGCGGCGTTATAAATAATGATGCGGGCCGCCTGTATTCGGAAAAGCAAAATGATTCGAAAAGCTACAATAAAGGACGTTCACCAGATATACCTGCTGCTGTCAGACTTCGGCCGCCAGGGCGTTCTGCTCTCCCGGCCCCTGTCCAAGCTTTATGACGATATTCGAGACTTTTCGGTGTTTGTCGATCCGGCCGACGACACGGTGATCGGCTGCTGCGCCCTGCCGATCTGCTGGGAGAACCTGGCTGAGATCCGGTCCCTGGCCGTTCGGGCCGACCACTGGGGCAAAGGCATCGGCTCGCGGCTGATCGAAAACGCCTTTGTCGAAGCCAGGGGGTTTGGCATTCAACAGGTGTTTGCCCTGACCTATGTGGCGCCCTTTTTTGAAAAATTCGGGTTTACCCGCATCGACCGGGCCGATCTGCCTTTGAAAATATGGGCCGACTGCATCACCTGCGTCAAGTTTCCTGACTGCGATGAAATCGCCATGATGAAACGGCTTGAGTAGGGGCTCTCCATGCGGCATTCTTCTCTGTTAGCGGACCAAGAACCGGAAGTTCCCTGGCATGACACCAGCGCCGCTTACGGCATTGCCGCTGGTTTTGCCCTGGCGGTAATGCTCTTTGCCGGCGCCGGCATCTCCATGGCCGGCGAGTTTCCCGACTTTGGCCGCCACGCATGGGTGCCCTGGCTGCTGATGGTCCTGGGCCTGGTGATACTGGTCACCTGCGGCGCCCGCCTGGGAAGAAGGCTTTATCTGGCGATTGAAAAATACCGCGACAAGGGTCCCGGCATTCCGCTATGAATGAAGTCCGCCTGTCCCGACAACGGGATACAACTGCTCCAATGTGAAATGCAGAATCTTGGCGGTCACCCCCCACACCGTCACATCCTCCACCGGATAGAGCAGCTCGTGCATGGCCGGCATTCTGCCGTGAAGCCCCTTTGTCGCATGGGTGTGAAAAAGAGCGGCCAGAGAAATGGGAATCACCCGGGCGATTTCACCGGGATCAAAGCAAAGGTCATCCTTCTGGTTCCACCGGCCGGCAAACACCTCGATAACCTTGTTCTGAAGCGTCTGAAAATGGCCGATGGAGCCGAAGTAGGTCACGTTCCGGTCGGAAATGCACAGTTCCTCGGCCAGTTCCCGCTTGGCCGCGTGCAGGGGTGTGGGATCGCTTTTGTCCACCAGACCGCCGGGCAGCGCCACCTGATTGCTCCAGGGATAGCCCTTTCCCCGGTCGGCCTTTAACACGGCCAGCACATAGGTTTCGTCTTTGTCGAAAAACAACAGGGAAACAGCGGCGGGCTGATGGTCAAAGCACGGGGCCGGCGGGCCGGCGGCCGAAGCCATCGCCTTTTCCAGCATGACGGGATCTATTTTCATGGTTACGGCTTGTAACCTTCCGCCTTTACAAACTCCAGCAGCCGCAAAAAGGCGTCGGGCTGAAGATAACCGGGCCGGGACCCGATCTCCTGACCGCCCGCCTCAAGGAAAAACGAGACCGGCACGGGCCGTACCTTATATTTGGCGGCCACTTCCCTGAATTTATCGGAGTTGACCTGAATGGGGACAAAGTCCCGGTTGAGCATGGCCACCACCTTTTTATCCACAAACGTATTGTCAGACATCATTTTGCAGTAGCGGCACCAGTCGGTGTAAAAATACAGAAAAACTTTTTTCTGCTCCTGTTTTGCC
>JBMORB010000263.1:0-2155 GCA_049320925.1 Thermodesulfobacteriota bacterium
TGACAGTTTGTATTTAAAAAAACGGCTGAAATCTATTACAGCACACGGTGTTTTATATAAAATTTACAAATGTCGAAAAATTTCATGAAATATTCGGGTTAAAGTGGACCGGGCAGATAAAAACAAATCGGGCAAAGGCGCCATCAGGTACCTTTGCCCGATTTGTTTTTTTATCGTTCCGTTTTTATTTCTTCGGCGCCCCGAGGGCCTTGGGCTTTTCCGTGGAGCCGGTGGCGTTGGGGAAATCCTTGTACTTGTAGGCCTTCTTGTTGTTATCCATCAGGTGGCGGGCCTCCTGCATGAACTGGTTGTACCGGTTCTTGCATTCATAGAAGCCGTGCCACCAGGCGTAGTCCGGCGCCATCATGGCCGTTCCCATGCGGGCCCGCCGGCCTTCGTGGTGCCACAATTCGTAGAACTCGACTTCCAGGGCCTCGTCAAAGAAGCGGGTCTTGTCCAGCAGGCCCTTTTCATACAGGGCGTTGAGCATGGTCTCGGCCGGTTTGTAATAGACGTCGTTGTATTCGGCGATCACCTTGTCCAGCTTGGCATAGTGGTCGTCCACCCAGGTTTTGCCGTGGCACTGCATGCAGATTTCCTGCATCTTGGCCCGTTCCGCCTGCCATCCGGTTTTCGCCGGGAAGGCGGCGAAGTTTTCGGGCCGCACCGTGAGCGGGGCCTGAAGCTCCCATGAGAGCCGCTCGGTCACGTCGTGGGTGGTGAGCACCGTGCCCGCGCCGGACATGTGGCACGAACCGCAGGTGGGGCTGCGGAAATCCACGCCCGGGCTCCAGGTGCCGGGAGCGGCGTTCCAGTTGTATTCGTGGGCAAAGGCCTCGTACATGGCGCCGTGCTTGGATTCCGTGTAGATTTCAATCTGGGGGTGGTCCGGGCCCAGGTGGCACTGGCCGCAGGCCTCGGGTTTTCTGGCTTCCATCAGGGAAAAACGGTGCCGGGTGTGGCAGCTGGTGCAACTGCCCTTGCTGCCGTCCAGGTTGATCCGGCCCACGCCCACGTTGGGCCAGGTTTCCGGGGTGAGGTTGCCGTCCTTGTCTTTTTCCAGCACGGTGCCGTGGCAGTAGAAGCACCCCGAACTGCGCTCCAGCTCGCTGTTCATGCCGTTTTTGAGCCAGGAGTCGATCTTCCAGATGATCTCAATGGTGTTGGCGTGCTTGCTTCTCGCGTACTGCTCGGCCTCGTTGGGGTGGCACCGGGAGCAGTCCTTGGGCGTGACCACGGCGGTCACCGGCACCCGGTATTCGGATTTGGCCCAGGGGTCCTTTGAGTTTTCGTACTGCCTGAAGTGGGCCTTGCTCACGTCTGCGTCGTAGGGCTCGGCCCGGTGGCAGTCGATGCAGGTGATGTTGGCGTTGGCGTGGCGGCTGTTGGCCCAGTCGGCAAACAGGCCGGGATGTTCGCGCCTGTGGCACTGAATGCAGGCGATGCCCGCCTGGGAGATGCTGCGCTCGATGCGGAACTCCTTTGCCTTGTCCATGGCCGGCGGGCCGTTTTCGGCCCAGGCCGCGCCGATCCACAGGCATGCGGCGATCATTGCCATCCATTTGAAAAGCCGTTTCATGTGCCCTCCTTATGGTTTTTGGAATTGTCTGTACTGATAAAATTCGGCGGTATTGTGCACCAGGTTGCGGTGGCAGTCCACGCACCGTTTTTCCCGGCCCGGCAGGGCGTGGACCACGTCCCGGTGGGCCAGCATGGCGCCCCGCTTGTCCGGTATGCTGAGCAGGTTGCGGTGACATTTCATGCACTGGGCGTTCTTGAACGAGGCATAGGCCTTTTCACGGTTTTCCAGCCGGTCGTATTCGCCCTTCACAAAATGGGCGATCACGTCCTTGAGGCCGTGGAGTGTCTTGGTGTAGAAAAAATTGACGGTGTCATGAGGGGCGGGCAGGTGGCAGTCCATGCAGTCGGCCACGAAGCCCTGGGCGTTGTTCACGTGGGTGGAGGTCCGCCACTCTTCCACCGCCGGCTGGATTTCATGGCACGAGGCGCAGAACTCCGGGGTGGAGGTCCGGACCATGGTGTAGTAGGTCATGCTGAACACCGGAAAGCCCAGGAGAATACCGATGCCGACCAGAAACAGCGCCGTGGTGTATTTTTTCATAAGCATGTTCAAGGGGTTTGATATACAATGGCG
>JBMORB010000264.1:0-2150 GCA_049320925.1 Thermodesulfobacteriota bacterium
GGTCACCCGCCACCCCTGGGCCGCGGCTTGCCGGTGGGCCTCCATAATAGTCCGAAACCGGAACACCTGTGGCGTCTGGGCCAGCCATACGCCGTCACGGTCGATAATACGGTCCACATCATACTCCGGCGTGACGGCGGCAAGGGTATCCGAGGCGGGAATGGCGGCCATGCAGCCGTCGGCGTCGGCAAGACCGGCCACGCAGGCCCGTATCAGTTCATGGGTGACAAAAGGCCGGACCCCGTCGTGGATCAGGGCCACATCATCGTCGGCTGCTCCCGCTGCCGCCAGCCCTTTCAAAACCGAATCCTGCCGCTGGTCGCCCCCAGCCGCCAGCCGGATGCCGTGTGTCGGGGCCATGTGGGACAATATATGGGTTTTGCAATACTCCATCTCCGGCGCGGCAACCACCAGCACGATGGCGTTTACCGCGTCGCAGGCGCAAAATTTGTCCAGGGTGTGACACAGCAGGGGCTTTCCCGCGATCGGCAGATACTGTTTGGAAAGGCCGGCGCCAAACCGGGTTCCCCGGCCGGCGGCGACAATGATGGCAATGTTCATGTTAGCGTGAATGTTTCGTGGAAAATTTCGACGAATCTCAACCTTGGGTCAAGTCGCCTGGGTCTGGAGATTCACCACTCCCGGGGCCCGGCTGAACGTTTTTACTTAAGATAATCCAGTTCCTTTGGCAAGGGAATTCCTTTGCCCATGCTGTTTTCACCATAATTCACCCCGGCCAGGATCTCGATGTCCCGCAGGGCCCGGGCATCTCCTTCAAAAACCACCCGGGTGATCTTCTCCTTGTCGATCTTGCCGCCGGCCCACTGTATATCGAGTACGCTGCTGGCGTCAAACCGGTCCTCCCCGACCCGCAGATGGACCTCACCGCCGTAATGCTGGGTAATCTTTGCCACCAGCAGGCTGGGCCGGCTGTGGAAACCCAGCTTCACGGGGATGCCCACTTCAATGGAACCCCGCTCGATGTTCTCATTTAAAATCGTCTGGGCCAGTTTTTTGCCGTCGGACAGAAAGTGGACCGCGTAGTAAAGGCCGTAATTGATGATCCGGTCCAGCAGCGTCTTCTCGTCCACAATAGCCGCCAGATTCTCCGTCACCGACCGGAAAAGGCTCTTCTGCGTGCCCCGGATGCCGAACAGGTGCCGCTCGTAGAAGTGCAACAGCTTGCCGGTGAACTCCAGCAGGTGGAGCACGATGGAAAAATAACTGCGCAGCTGTTTGAGTTTCCGGTCCCCGAAACGCAGCCCGCCGTAAATAATATAGGTGTCAAACGAGGACTGAAGGTTGTGTACCAGCACCTCGAACCGACGCATCTCCACTTCGTTGATCTTGGCCGGCACCAGGGTCTCGATCTCTTCGGTCCCGCATTTCTCGTAGACCCCGTAATGTTCAAAATCCCTGGTGATGTTGAGAAATTCGCTGGTGACCTTGACGATGTGGCGCTGCTGCCGGTCGGGCTTTTCGTCGTCAATGTCGAACTCCAGCATGTCGCCTGTCACCACGCTGGGAAAGTCACTCTGGGAGTAGTTTTCCGCCGGCACGGGAATCTCCAGCCGGCCCGCTTCTTCCATGATCACCGGCGCCAGCTTCAGGATGGTCCGGCCGAGGAATTCGCGGGTGGCGGCGCCCTCTTTTTCAAAATCCTCGGTGTTGGGCAGATCGTAGAATGCCAGACGGTTGGATATGTGTTCCTGGATATAACCGCTCAGGCTCAGGTACCGGACCATGGCGGTCAATTCCCGGTAGAAGTACCAGTTCTTGTTGTTCTTGGCACCGTGAAAATCGAGGAAATCCTCCAGCAGGTGGGAAGAGGCGATGAGCTTGGAATAGAGCTTCTTGGTGAAAAGGCACTCGGGATCCCTGCAGGTGGCCAGGTACTTGAAACACTGGTGGTACTCCCGGGAATAAACACGCAGCTTTTCAAAAAAGCTGATATTGCAATAAGGAATAGACACGCTGTTTTCCTTCCGGTGCGTGAGCGCCCGTACAAAAGCGGATAAAAAGACGGTCAAAGCCGCGCGTAAGCCGAATTCCGTGTCCGGCGCAGGTTGCCCCTTGCCGGCCGGCGATCATTCCTCTTGCGACGCCGGTCGCCCGACGCCTCCAGCGACCTACCCGGGGACTTGGACGGG
>JBMORB010000265.1:0-16238 GCA_049320925.1 Thermodesulfobacteriota bacterium
ACCGCCGGACGATGCCGCCGGCAGGGGATGGGGTCAGGCCCCGGCTTCGCCATCCCCGGCGGCGGTGTCGATAAAAATTCCCAGGGATTCCCCCGCGCGCACGATGATCCGCCGCAGGTCGTCGGGTCGGAAGGGCTTGGCGATGAAATCGAAAACGCCTTTTCCCATGGCCTCCCGGGCCAGCTCCATCTTGGCATACCCGGTGATCAGGATCACCTTGGTGCGGGGCCAGCGCCGCTGCACGTGTTCCAGCACCTGAATGCCGTCCATGCCCTCCATGCGGATGTCGGTCACCACCACGTCGAACTCTTTTTCATCGATCCGCGCCGCCGCGGCCTGGGGGTTTTCAAACACCTCCACATGGCACCCGATCTTGTCCAGGGCCGGCTTCAGGCGCCGGCCCACGATGGGTTCGTCATCCAGCAGCAGCACTTCCAGTGTTTTGGCCATGTTCGTGTCTCCTTCCTTACCGTACCGTAAGCTTACTGACCGTTGCCCCGGTCAGGGGGTTTTCTTAAAAAGGCTGTTTTGCGCATGCACTTCCACGTATCCCACGCCCTGGACCTGGCCGGCCAGCTGCTTGATGGTCTCCACCTTTTTCCGTTTCTGCCGGCTGGACGCCCGCGTGGAAACCACCACTGAACCGTCCCTGGCCTGCACGCTCACGTCGGCCATGGACTTCAGAAGCTCGGCGCGGACCCTTGCCGCCAGGGCCAGGTCGGTCAGGCACTTGGTGGAATAGGTCATGCTCTGAAACTTGCGATACGCCGATGCCCCCACAATGGTGCGGACCGCTTCCACCAGATCAATCTGGTCCAGGCTGATGACCAGGTCGTATCGGGCCGGGTCGGCCTCATCCTCCTGATAGGCCGCCATGGACCAGTTTCGGCGGCGTTTCTGCGCGTCGGCGGTCTGCTTTTCGGCCTTCTGGGCCAGAATCCCCTTCTGCTCGGCGATTCTGGCGGCTTCCTGCCGTCCGGCAAGAACCCGGATTCTCAGGGCATGGGAAACCCCCTGGACATAAAGATGGGCGAACAGCCCCCAGCAGACCGTGTTGTCCGCCAGCAGCCGGGTCAGGACCTCGGCTTCGATACAGGCCAGAAGGTAACGCCACTGGCGGGCCGGCATCCGCCGCAGCAGCGAGGGCGTGTTTTCCAGAACCTCCCTGAGCCGCTCCGGACCGATATCGTACCGGCCGGCCACTTCATTCAGAAAGCGGCGGTTCAAAGGGGCATACTCTTTTTCTTCGGCCACCTTTTCCGCGATGGTGGCTTCCGTTTCCGCCACATCGGATGAAATCAGGATAATCGACATGTTTCACTCCTTGCTGTTCCCGTTACCCGTTAGAAAGCGTCCGGCGGCGCCGCGACCCCCGCGTGGGTTTCAAGATGAAAAATCCCTTCCGCCGTCTCCCGAATGTGACCCAGTTTTTTCGCGAGCTTTCCGCCGGTGTGGTCCGAACCGCTTCCCGTATACACCAGAACCGTGCCGTATTCGCAGGTCACGCCGACGTGGGGGAACTCATCGACCAGGGCCGCCTTGACCCGGCAGGCAATGGCCATGTCCGACACCTTCTGCCTGTTTTTCTCCGTGGTCTTGAACCCTTCAGTGGCGGCGGCCTGGCAGATAAAATCCACGGCGTTTTCCACGGAGAGGTGGTCGATGCAGATGGTCAGGTCATAAAGGGAGGCATCCCAGGGATCCTGGCCGTAGAGGGTCTGGGTCCATTTCCGCCGCTGCCGGTCGTCCTCCTCGATACGATGGCGGGCTTCCTCCGCCGGAATTCCGTCCCGCTCCATGACCACGGCGATGCGCCTTTCCATGTCCGCGTTGATCCGAACCTTGAGTACATGGGGGAGCCCCTTGAGCAGCAGGTGGCCGGCCAGTCCGTGGTAGACCACGTTATCGTCAACCACCCGCTCCACCAGGGCCGAACGGATATAGGCCACATAGGACTGCCGGCTGTGGCGATAACGGTCCAGAATGCCCGGCGCGTCGTGAATGGCCTTTTCCAGCTTGATCTCAGGCACGTTGAACCGGCTGCTGGCATCCAGCAGCACCTCCCGGCTGATCAGCCGGTAGCCCAATCGCCGGGCCGTCTGTTCGGCCACGGCCTTTCCCATGGAGTAAGACCCTCTCGAAACTGTAATAATGGCCATGTTCATGACTCCTTGATCTGAAGAATCCTCATATCCCGTAAATCAGGCTGATCGTTGCGATCATCACCACCAGAAAGACCACACTGACCAGGGACCCGGCCTTGATGAAATCCACGGTGCGATAGTGACCCGGCCCCATGTAAAGGGCGTTGACCTGGTGGGTGGGCAGCACGAACGAATTGCTGGTGGCCAGCCCCACCACCAAGGCCGCCATGCGGGGGTCCGTGTGGGCCGCGATGGCCATGTTCACCACCAGGGGCACCAGCAGGACCGTGGCTCCCACGTTGGAAATCACCAGAGTGAACAGCGTGGAAAGAACACCGATGACCGACAGCAGGACAAGGGGAGACACGTCGCCGATAATGCCCAGAATGGTATGGGCGATCCAGGCGGCGGTGCCGGTTTTCTCCGTGGCAATACCCAGGGGAATCAGGCCGGCCAGCAGAAAAATGGTGCGCCAGTCCACCGACTGATAGGCCTCGTCGATGCTCAGCACCCGGGTGATCACCATGCCCAGGGCGCCGGTCATCAGGGCCACGGAAAGCTGAATCTTGAATCCCAGAATCATGGTCAGCACGATGACCAGCCACAGGCCGGCCCATCCGGCCTTTTCCGGCCGCAGTTCCTCCATGTCCGACGGCAGGGAGAACAGCAGCCCGCCCTCCTTCTGCAGGGCCTTGAGCCGTTTCCACGTGCCGTGAAGGCTGATCACGTCGCCGACCTGCAGCACAATATCATCCAGCCGCGCACGGTAGGTCTCCTCCTGGCGGTAGAGGCTCAGGGGTGTCACATGAAACCGGTCCTGAAAATTGACGTCCCGCAGCGCCTTGCCGGCGTAGACCGACCGGGGGGCCACCACCACATCCACCGTGCCGGCGGCCTGAACGCTCAGCCGGTCTTTGTAAACCTCGAGGTCCTCCTTGAGATGCATGCCTTCGGCGGCGGCCATGCGTTCCACGTCCTGCCGCCGGCCGCAGACCACCAGGTCGATGCCGGAACGCACCTCGGCGTCGGGCAGCGGGGAAAGCACCTTGTAATCAGGCGGCTCTGTCAGGGCCACCACGTTGAGCAGGTACCGGCGCCGAATGTCCTCCACGTGCAACGGGTCACGGTAATCGGTAAAGTCATCCGGGGTCCGCAGCTCATGAAATTCGGACGCATCGTCGGGCGGCCCGGCCGCGGAGGGGGCCTCGCCTTCGGCCTCCGCCGTCTCGGCCGGAGACTCTCCCTGGGGCAGAATGAACCGGCCCAGCAGAATAAAACAGGCGATGCCCCCGGCCACCAGGGCCAGGCCGACGGGCGTGACGGCGAACAGTCCGAAAGGCTCCAGGTTGAAAGGGATCAGCAGGTCGTTGAGCAGAATCAGCGGGCTGGATCCCACCATGGTGATGGTGCCGCCCAGAATGCAGCAGAACCCCACCGGCATGAGCAGGCGGCTCATGGGAATGTTGCGCATTCTGCTGATGCGCTGAATGGCGGGCAGAAAGAGGGCCGCGGCCCCGATGTTCTGCATGAAACTGGAAATAATCGCCACGGTAAGGGAGATGGCGACAATGATCCGGGACGCGCTGCTGCCGGCGATGCGCAGCACCGGCGCCACCAGCTTGTTGATCATGCCGGTGCGGTCCAGGCCCGCGCCGATGATGATCACCGCGATGATGGAAATCACGGCATTGCTGCTGAACCCCACAAAGGCCTCCTTGGGCGTCACCAGGCCCAGCAGGGGCAGGGCCACGGTCATCAGGATAGCCACCACGTCCACCCTTACCCACTCCACGATAAACAGGAAAACCGCCAGGCCGATCATGGCCATCACCAGGATCATGTCAAGGGTCAATGCTTCCATAGTCACTCCGTCTTGGGTTAATTTATTTCAGGCGAAGGCCGCCTGTTTTGTCCGCCTGTTTTTCAGCCATGGTCATCCCGCCGGGTGACGGTGAGAAGGGGGCACTCCAGACTGCCAGCGATCTTTGTCAGCCAGTGACGCTGTCCGGCCCTGGCCATGTCCGGCAGGTCTTTCCCGCTGCCCCAGATAATGGCCTGAAACGGGGGCCGGTCGGCCAGAAACTTCATCATCTCCTGGGCCGGATCCCCGAGTTTCAAGGCCGAATTCACCTCGATGCCCGCCTGAATGAAGGTCTGAAGGCAGTCGGACAGCAGCCTGCCCGCGCGGACTTCAATGTCCCTGACGGCGCTGCGCCGCGGCCCGATGGCCGCGCGCGCGTCAAAGGACATGGGCACGATCATCAGCAGGGTCAGCCGCGCGTCGATGCGCAGCGCGAACTCCCGCGCATACATCAGGGCATCGGGAAAAATCTCTTCATTTTCAAACACAAGAAGAATCTGGCGTGACATTTTCATCTCCTGGCCAAAGCAAACGCAAAAAGCCTGCCAAAGGATCAAAAAATATAAATACTTTAATTTATGGATATATTTAATTTAGTGATGCGAAAGCAAATGACCTAAAAGGTTGCAGAATGCAACACGGCTGGGGCAAAACCGAAAGAATGGGCAGCAAAAAGGGGGGCGGGGCCGGTTTGTTGCAAAAACGAACGCGGGTGTTGCGAAATGTTACTCGAGACCGTATTTTTTCATCTTCCGCCAGAGAGAGGCGCGGTCAATACCCAGGATTTCGGCGGTCCGGCCCCGGGCGCCGCCGGTGATCTTCAGCAGGTGGGCAATGTAGTCCCGCTCCAGCTGGGCCAGGGTCATGAGGGTTTCGTCCGGCGGCCGGTAAGCCTGAAGCTCCAGGGTCACCAGGTCCGGCGGCAGGTCGCATTCGCGGACCACGTCCCCCCGGCAGACGGCCACGGCCCGCTCCAGGATGTTTTCCAGTTCCCGCACGTTGCCGGGAAAGGCGTAACCGGCCAGAATGGACATGGCCTTTTCAGATATGGCCCGGATGTCTTTACCGCCCTGCCGGTTGAGGCGGCAAAGAATATGGTAGGCCAGCAGGGGAATGTCCTCCCGGCGCTCGGCCAGGCCGGGCAGCTTGATGCTGACCACGTTGATCCGGAAATAGAGGTCCTTTCGGAAGGCCCCCTCGCCCACGGCGGCCTTGATGTCCGCGGCGGTGGCGGACACGATGCGCACGTCCACGGGAACCGGCCGGTTTCCGCCCACCCGCAGCAGTTCCCCCTCCTGAAGGACCCGCAGCAGCTTGACCTGCATGGCGGCCGGCATTTCACCGATCTCGTCAAGAAACAGGGTGCCGCCGGAAGCGGCCTCCAGCAGGCCGATGCCCCGGCGCTCCGCTCCGGTGAAGGCCCCCTTCTCGTGTCCGAAAAGTTCGTTGTCGATGAGGGTCTCGCTCAGAGCGCCGCAGTTGAAGGCCAGAAAAGGGCCGGCGGACCGGCGGCTGACCCCGTGAATGGCCCGGGCCACCAGTTCCTTGCCGCTGCCGGATTCGCCCGTGATCAGCACGTTGCATTCGGTGGGCCCGATCTGGCCGATGATGGAGACCACCTCACGGATCCGCGGACTTTGGCCGATGATGACCGGCATGCCGGTGCCTGGCCCCTCATCGGGTCCGGCCGGGCGGGCGGCCCGGCGCCTGGCAGGCAACTCCAGTGCCCTGGCCACCTGCTCCCTTACCCGGTCCGGGGTGAAAGGCTTTTCCAGATAGTGGAACGCGCCCTCCCGGACCGCTTCCACGGCCCCGTCCAGAGAGGCGAACCCGGTAATCAGGATCACCTCGGTGTCCGGAAACCGGGCCTTGACCCGGGTCATCAACTCCATGCCGTCCATGGCCGGCATGCGCACGTCGCTGATCAGCAGGTCGCAGGGATGGTTCTCCAGGTGTTCCAGCGCCCGCCGGGGATTGGAAAAGGCCGAGACCCGGTGGCCTTCCTTTTCAAGAATCCGGCGGAGCTGCTTGAGCGTAATGGGTTCGTCGTCAACAACGACAATGTGCGATGTCATCAGGGGTTCCTTTGTTTCCAGTCCGGGCCTACCCGATATATCCGGCCAGAGGAGAATTCTTCAATGCCTCAATGGCAAAGGACTGCTCGGTTTCAATGTATGCCCGGATCGCGGCCACCCCTTTTTCCGGGTCCCGGGCCTCCAGTGCCTCGATGATCGTCTTGAAATAGCGGGTGCTTTCCGACAGGCCGTCGGCCTTGAGCATAATCGCCACATATTGCAGGCGCCGGAGGTTTGGCATGATGCCGTCGATCAGCTGGAGGAGCACGGGATTGTTCGTGGACGCGATGCCCGACGCGGCAAAATCGAGAATGGCCTGGTAAAACCCTCTGCCGTCCCGGGCCTGGGCGCAGGACTCCATCCGGTCGTAGGCGGCGATCAGTTCCTTGCGATGAGCCTCATCGCAGTTTTCAATTCACCGGCGCACCACGTGGCCGAACAGCAGGGCGAACACGTCGCAGAAGCCGCGAATGCTCTCCTCGGTAACCCTGCGGACCCGGGCCCCGCATCGGGGAATAATCTCCACCAGCCCGGTCTTTTCCAGAATGCGCATGGCCTCGCGCACCGGGGACCGGCTGACGCTCAGTTCCTCGGCGATTTTCTGCTCAAGAATGCGCTGGCCCGGTTCAATCTCCAGATGAATGATCTTTTCAATTATATAGTTGGCGATCTGGTCGGAAAGTGTGCCCGACAAAGAAAAATCCATGGCCTCCCCTTGCTGTCTCTAAGATAGTTTATAATAAATACAAATTGTTAATATTAGCGGAAAGTTAAAATCCATTCAGGCGGCTGATGAATCGATGCCCTTGATTCCCCATGACCCGGCACGATTTGCGATTTGTGCCGCTATCGTGGCTGAATAACAAAAAAATATATTTTTCGCAAATTTCCTGTTGACAAAAATTATCAATGAGATATTGTCGACAATATACAAAATTTACCAAGGCATGTCAATCTGAAACCGTTCATTCACTCCGGCGCACGTTGCCGCCGGGGAAAGCGGGTTCCGGCCACGGCCGGGGCCATTATTCAAAAGGAGCCACCATGAACACCACCCAGCATTACGACGCCGTTGTCGTCGGGTCCGGACCCGGCGGGGCCACCGTGGCCAGAGAACTGACCCGGCAGGGGAAAAAGGTCCTCATTCTCGAGTGGGGAAGCAACGCGCCCATTCGGGGTTCCATGTTCCAGATGGCGTTAAACGCCGGCATGCCGGGTAAAAGCGTCCTGTTTACCAATAAAAAAATGCTGGCCATGGTCCGGGGCATCTGCACCGGCGGCAGTTCCGTCTTCTACTGCGCCACCGCTTTTGATCCGCCCTACGAAATGATGCGGTCTCACGGCATTGAGCTTGAAAACGAGGTGGCCGAGCTCAAACGCGAACTGCCCATCGCGCCGGCCAGCGATAAAATCATGGGACCGGGCGCCCGCCGCATGATGGAAAGCGCCCAGGCCCTGGGTTATGACTGGAAGAAGCTCAACAAATTTATCTACCAGGACAAGTGCCAGCCCGACTGCTGGATGTGCAGCTACGGGTGTCCCCACGGCGCCAAATGGAGCGCCCGCATGTTCGTGGAAGAGGCGGTGGCCGGCGGCGCCGAACTGATCAACGGCGCCAAGGTAAGCCGGGTGCTGTTTGACGGCAACACCGCCACGGGTGTGGAATATAAAAAGAATTTTACCACCCACACCGTGACCGCCGACCGGATCGTCATTGCCGCCGGCGGCGTGGGGTCTCCCACCATTCTGCGGGCCAGCGGGATTGCCAGGGCGGGCTACGATTTTTTCTTTGACCCCCTGATCATGGTGTTTGGCACGATCAAGAACCTCAAGGGCAAAGGCGAAATTCAGATGGCGGCCGGGGCCCACATGGCCGACGAGGGCTACCTCATGGTGGACCTGGATTTCCCCTGGCCCATGTACATGGTCCAGAGCGCGCCCAAACTGCGGCTGCACAAACTCTTTTCCCGGCCCGACACCCTGATGCTGATGATCAAGATCAAGGATGACCTGGGCGGCCGCATCACCGACGGCGGCGGGGTGCGCAAGGACATCACGAAAAACGACAAGGCCAAGCTGAAAAAAGGCTTTGAACGGGCCAGAGGCATTCTCCAAAACGCCGGGGCCAAAGGTATCTTTGCCGGATGGACCGTGGCGGCCCATCCCGGCGGAACGGTCAAGATCGGCGACGTGGTGGATTCAAATCTGAAAACCGAAAAGGAAAATCTTTACGTGTGCGACTGTTCGGTCATGCCCGCGGCCTGGGGCATCCCCCCCACCCTTACCCTGCTGAGTCTGGGCAAGCGACTGGCTAAGCACCTGGGGGAGAATATGAAATAGGCTGCACAAAGTAACCCTCACTGCAAATGGTACCGCAGGGGTCAAGGGTTCAAGGATTCAAGGGGCCAAGGGATCAAGGCTCTGTTCTCGGCAGCTTTTACAGTTGCCTTTATGGGTTTTCTATCGAAATCATATTTTTACACTGACAAGGTGCTTTTGCTTCAATAAGAAGTGATTGCCGTTGAATATTCAGGGTTCAGCCCGCAAACGCATTTTTTAAGCCCTTGCCGGCGTTATTGCTTATGGCTGTTCACTCGACCCCTTGAACCCTTGGCCCCTTGAACCCTCCTGACCCGAATATTTCATGAAATATTCGGGTTATTTTTTTGCTTTGCCTCGTCTCGGGGCACCGGTTTCAGGCGGACCTTGACGGCCAGCCACACGTAGCGCAGGTTCTTGAAAAACGAGTTGCGGCTCACCCCTTCGGTACGGCCGGCCCAGACCGTGGGCACCTGCCGGACCGCGTATCCATAGCGGATCGGCTTGACCGTGGTCTCAATGCAGATCTCATGAAGCGTTCCCTCCCATCGAATCCGGTCCGCCAGTGACTTGTCAAGAATCTTGAGTCCGTAAGTCAGGTCCCCGATCCCGGTGGCGTAGAGCCTGCTGAAAACCTTTTGAAAAAGCCAGTTGAGCAACAGCTTGACCGGACTGTACCGGGCAAATCCGCCGCCGGGCAGCCACCGGCTGGCAACGGCGACATCGCACCCGGAGCTTTCCACTTCCCTGACCATGCGATCCACGGCTTCCGGTTCCGTCTCAAGATCGGCCGACAGCATGGCCACGTGGGTGCCGGTGGCCGCCTCCATGCCTTCGCGAAAGGCCCGGCCCAGGCCGGGATTGCGCCGCTGGACAATCACCTTCACCAGCGGATGTCTGTCGGCCAGTTGCCGGCACATGGACATGCACGCCTGGGATGAAGCGGGAGAAACCACCAGCAGGACTTCGTGAATATAGCCCCGGTCCCGGCTCAGCAGCCGCTCCACGGTCTCGGCCAGGGCGGCGGTTTCGGAATAAACGGTAATGATGACGGATAACTTCATATCAGGGGTGCCACGGCCCTCTTCTTTTCCGATCCGCAGGGCTTCTGTATCGTATCTGCTTGATCGCATTCGTGAACTGGTATATATACGGTCTGCGGTCAAAAGACAACCACTGAAATTTCTTCGCCGGACGAAAAGAGGCAAACCGTATCGTGCACAAGCCGTTTCATATCGTACTGACCACCATCACCACGCCCCGCGTACTTTATGATTACCTGGACAACATCGACCGGGCCGGCCGCTGCGGGCAGGTCAAGATATGGATTGTCGGCGACACGAAAACTCCGGAAACAGCCGGCACCGTGGCCGACGACCTCACCGGCAAGGGACTGGAAACGGTCTTTCTGAACATGACGGCCCAGGAAAAGTGGGGTGAAACATGCTCCGACTTTTACCGCCGGCTGCCCATCGATAACGAGACCCGGCGCAACATCGGTTTTCTTTCCGCCCTGGCAGAAGGGTGCGAGACCCTGATCTCCATTGACGACGACAATTATCCGCCGGAGGAGAGTTTTGTCGACGGCCATGCCGATACGGGCAAACCGTGGCGGGGGCCGCTGATCAAGGACGACGCCGGCTTTCACAACACCTGCCGGTATCTTGAACTGAGCCCCAAGCGGGCCGTTTTTCCCAGGGGTTTTCCTTTTCTGGCGCGAGGCACAACGGACCGGTCGGACATGGCCCTGGCCGAAGCCGATGCCCGTATCGGGGTCAAGGCCGGGTTGTGGACCGGCGCGCCGGACATGGACGCCGTCACCTGGCTCAACGGTCCGGTGGAGAGTCTGTCCTACGTGGGAAAATCAACGCACGTGCTGTCCCAGGACACCTGGATTCCTTTGAGCACCCAGAACCTGAGCGTGTGCCGGGACCTGGTGCCGGCCTGGCTGTGCGTTCCCATGGGACATGACCTGCCCGGCGGGCGCCTGGAGCGGTACGGTGACGTATGGGGCGGGTACTTTCTCCAGGCCCTTATCCGGGGGACCTGCTACCACGCGGCCTTCGGCCACCCGGTCACGGTCCACCAGCGCAACCCCCACGAGCCCCTTTCCGACCTGCGCCGGGAGTACTGGGGCATGCTGCTGACCGACTGGATGGTGGGACTCCTCAAGGAGCGGTTTTCTCCCGGCGCTCTGTCCATGGCGGACCGGGCAAGGGAACTGGCCGGTTTTCTCCGCGATGAGGCAACAGTCCAGGTGCCAGAATGGTGTCCACCCCAGATCGGTGCGTTTGTGAAACGGACGGGGGAAAACCTGCGGCTGTGGGCCGACGCGTGCGCCGCTTTCCTGTAGACGGCCGCCGTTTCAGTGCAGGCCCTTGGAGGCGCGTCGCAGAAAGACCGGCAGGTAAAGGGGCAGCAGATGGGGCTGGGGAAAATCGCGCACAATCCGCATCATGCGCAGGGGGTTTAAAAAAAAGGCGCGGTTGGCTTTTCGCTGATAGGCGTAAAGCACGTCATCCGGCACCGCCGAGACATTAACGGTTATTCCCGCGTACTCCATATCCGTATAGTCGATGGTTGCGACCTTTTCCGGGCAGAGGCGGCGTGCCATATTGTAAATTTCGGTGTTGGGGAACGGCGTTACCGTGAAAAACGATATGGTGTGGAGCCGGGAGTCGCAGGCCACGTCAATGGTCATCTGCATCTCCTCCTCGGTCTCCGTGGGAAACCCCATCATGGCAAACCCGTTGGCGTAAACGCCGCAGCGGACCGCTGTTTCCACGTTCTTCAGAAACTTTCCGATGTTCAGATTCTTCTTCACCAGACTCTGAATCCGGGGGGATCCCGACTCCAGGGCAAAACTGGCAAAATACATGCCCGTGCCGGCCAGGGCCTCGATCTCGTCCTGCGTAAAAATATCGGTGCGAACGCCGTTGGGAAACACAAGCCGGGTTTTAAGGTTACGGCGATGGATCAGGTCGCAGAAGGTCATCAGCCGTTTTCTGTCCAGGTTAAAGATGTCATCCAGAAACTCGAAATCCGAAATGCCGTACGTTTTGGAAAGAAACGCGATCTCATCGACAATGCGTTCCGCCGAATGGCCCCGGAAGGTATCACCAAAAATGCGGTGACAGTAGGCGCATTTGTAGGGACACCCCCGGCTGGAAAAAAGCGCGGCATACCGGCGCCGGGGAATAGGCGGCATGGGCTGGCGTTTCCAGTAGGCGGGCAGATCAATCAGGTCATAGGCCGGCGGCGGCAGGGTGTCCACATCCTGAATAAAAGGCATGCGCCCGGGGTTGGTGACGATGGCGCCGTCTTTTTCCCTTCGGAAAATACCGGGCACGTCTTTAAGCCCGTCGCCCTCGAACCAGTGACGGATGATGACCTCAAGCGCCAGCTCCCCTTCACCCGGCACGGCGGCATGGGCGGCGTTCCCCTCCAGCGATTTTTCACCAAAGGCCGACACATGGGGCCCGCCCAGCAGCATCAAGGCATCGGGCAAAAGCTCCTTGACTTTTTTTGTAACACAGGAAAGGTTGTGGGAGGCTGACGTCAGAACGCTTAACCCCACGATGTCGGCTTTAAAATCAACCGCCATGCGGACCAGTGCGTCATTGGAAACATTATGAAGCTTCTGATTGACAAGGCGGAACTCCGAGGGGAATTTCGATCGTATATATGCGGCCAGATACATGATACCCAGCGGAGGCGTGACCAGTTGAAACACCTGGCGTCTTTCCCCTATATTGGCAAGAAATACCCGTATCTTTTTCACCTAAAATCCAGCCTTCTGAATATTACGCCCAGAGACAACCGACGGAATGGCCGTCGCCGTCAAGAAATTTTTATTTATACAGCTTTCCATTCACACGAATCAAACAAAAAACCAGCAGGCCTGTTATCAGCGCCACCCCCAGAGAACACGCCACCAGAAGCGTCCACTGGTCCAAAGGCACAGACTGAAGAAAAAACGGCCCCCGTCTGCCGTCAAACAGGTGAAACAGGGGGGAAGCGCTCCACTGGAAATAGATCTGATTGTTTGTGATAATAGAAACACCTTGCTGGAGGTTAACTATCTTAAGCATATAGTAAAACGATATGGGTTCGCCGAGACAGAAATAGATCTGCTGCACAACGCAGGCAAACAGGTAACCCCCGGCAGCAACCGGCCGCCAGACGCTGATCGGACGACCCGCAGTCCAAAAATCGGCCAGCCGGCATCCGACGGGGATCAGCAGAAACGGCAGCAGCATCAGAAAATACCGGGGACCCAGGCAGAAGCCGCCGTGCCAGTCGCTGCGGCAGGCGATAAAAAAAAGGCGGAACAGCGCCATGGCAATAATGATGGAAGACAGGTACCGATGCCTTTTATGAAAGCCCGGCCAGCAGAAAATGGCGGCGGCGAGGATGGGGCAGAACCAGAAAAGGCCCTTGCCCGGGCTGGCCAGAAGGCCGATCAGACCTTCCCACGGCGCGGTAAATACCCCATAAATAATCGGTGAGGGCACCTTTCGTCCCGTTTCCCAAAAACTGCCAAAACGTAACTGATTATGCCAGCCCCACAGGGCTGCGACAATAAAAGCGCCGGCCAGAAACATCACAACCGCGTTTATGCATAAGCCGCCGTGCTCACCCTCCCGTTTCTCACGCCTGGAGCAGGGATAAACCGCCAGCATCAGAAAAAAAGGGACTGACAGTATCGCCGTAATGTGCGTCGCACAGGCAAGACCTGATAAAAAACCGGCGCCAAACACACGGGTGCTGTTTCGCATAACCGCCGATTCCCCGTGGCTTGGAATCAGCATAAAAAACGAGGCCGTGCTGAAAACCATGGCCAGAGGCTCCCGGAACATCGTGCCCGAATAGTCCCATAACGGCGTGGCCAGGCCCAGCAGCAGGGCTGTGATAAAGGCCGCGGCCGGGTTACCGGTCAGCCGGCGGACGACCCAAAACTGCAACACCACCGCCAAACTCGCTACCAGAGGGGAAAAAAACGAAACGAGAAACCGCAGGGCGTGGGGTTCCATATCGACGGGGCGCTGGTTGAGGATGTAAGATCGAAGGGCCTCCGCATCAACCGCGAAGCTGACAGGGATCCGCCGGAATTCATACCATTGGCTCTGGTTGAAGTTCGCGGCCGCCCGAATAAAAGGAGCCAGCAGGATGGGCTGAATGGGGCCAAAGCCCGAATAGCGCCTGCCATCAAGTCCCCTGGGCAGACCGAATTCCGGCCATGCCTCCAGGTCTTTTTCAACAGCAAAGGTCCCGTGCATTGCAAGGGACTGCCCCACACGGAAGGTCACTTCTTCATCTGGAGTACGAATGCCGCCATAGGTCATCAGACAGAACAGGGAAAAGACCGTCAGCCAAAGCAGCGCGGGAAGGCAGGCCGTCGAGGCCTTGGAAGGTAGGGTGATCATGGAACCGTCAGGCCGGCTTCTTTGCAATGGCAAGCAGCTCAATCTCGACAATGAGCATGGCATTGGGCCCGATCGCGCCGCCCTGAAGGAAGTTACCCTCCTTGCCGTGGGCCAGTTCCGATGGTATGAAAAACTGGTATTTACTGCCGACGTTCATGAGCATCAGCGCTTCCTTCCAGGCGGGAATGGTCCCTGTAACTTTCACCCACACCGGTGTGCCCCGCTGGTAGGTGGACTCAAAAACCGTGCCGTCCAGGAGTTTGCCGATCATGTGGATCTGGACGTTGTCCGTGGCCTTCGGCCGGGGGCCGTCCCCTTTTTGCAACACCATGTACTGCAGGCCGCTCCCGGTAACGGCAACCCCCTCCTTGTTTTTATTTTCCGAAAGAAACGCCTCCTGCTCCTGTAAGTTCTTTTCAGCGGCGGACGCGATCCGCTTGTTGTGGAACTCCCGTTCCTGCTGGGAGACCAGTGCCTTCACACCGGTCATCTGGTCCGGGGAAAGCATGGGGGTGGCGCCGGCCAGGCCGTCCTCAATGCCCTGAAGCAAGGACTCTTTGTCAATCGTGACCGTCTCAAGTTTTTCAAGGGTATAAACGATTTCAAGCCCCATGGTATAGCTGAACTGTTTGGAAATATTATCAACCTTGGAAGGGGATTGTTTGTTGCCGTCGTTGGAGCAGGCGCTAACCCACAGTATTGCGAAAATCCATACGCTGACAGCAAAACGCTTTTTCATGTTGATTCCTTCTCTCAGCTGCTGTAATTTAAATACCGAATCGTGAATTGCCAGAACTATTTGATTTTATTATCCCCTTACCCTGACCTTGTCAAGAAAAAATACCGGGGTCGATGGTTCAGACACCTACGACGCACAAACGGTTCCTGGCGTTGCTCCTTCTGGCGATGGTGGCGGTGGTTTACCTTCCCTCCACGCGGAATTCCTTTGTCTGGGACGACGATTACTATATCACGCACAACATGACCCTTTCGGGTGTTTCCGGGCTGAGGCGTATCTGGCTTGAACCCGGAGCCACGCCGCAATATTATCCTTTGGTGTTCACCAGCTTCTGGCTGGAATATCACCTGTTCGGTCTGAACCCGGCTGTTTTTCACACCACCAACATTCTGCTGCATGCCGCCAACGCCCTGCTGGCATGGCTGGTCCTGTCCCGCCTGCGGATCCCCTGGGCGTGGGTGGCAGCGGCCATCTTTGCCATCCATCCGGTCAATGTGGAGTCCGTGGCATGGGTCAGCGAACGGAAGAATGTCCTTTCCGGCTTTTTTGTTCTTCTTTCCCTGCTTTTTCTCATTGACGCCTTAATACCCTCCGGCCGGGAAACACGGACGGGAAAGCGGTTATTGAAACCGTGGCTCCCTGGGGTGGCCGCATTTCTGTTTTTTGTCCCGGCACTGCTGAGTAAAAGCGTAACCAGCATGATGCCGGTGGTCTTTCTGCTGCTGGCATGGTGGAAAACACCGGAGACGTGGTTCAGAAAGGCATTGGCCCTGGCCCCTTTTTTTATCGCCGGCGGGGCCGCCGGCCTTCATACCGTCGTCATGGAAAAGGCCCATGTCGGGGCGCATGGAGTGGAGTGGTATTTCAGTATGGCAGACCGGATTCTCATCGCTACACGGGCACTGTGGTTTTACGCCGGCAAACTGGCGTTCCCGGTCAACATGGTGTTCATCTATCCCCGGTGGGAGATCGACGCCTCGGCCCCCTTGCAGTATCTGTTCCCCCTGGCCACCCTGGCCCTTCTGGCGTGGCTCTGGACGGCGAGGCTTCGCATCGGCAGGGGGCCGCTGACAGGCGTGGCCATTTTCGTGGTCACACTGTTTCCGGCCCTGGGATTCATCAACTATTATCCCATGCGGTACTCGTTTGTTGCAGACCATTTTCAATACCTGGCCGGCATTGCCATGATCGCCCTGGCAACGGCCGGCGGCCACGTTATCCTCTCAGCAGGCGGCAGTCATCGAAACAGGAAAACCGCCTGGGCTCTCTGCGCCGGCCTGCTGCTTCTACTCGGCGTCCGGACCTTTCAGGAACAGGCAAAATACGAGAACTTCAGAACCCTGTGGCGGGACACGCTGATCAAGAACCCCGAATGCTGGATGGCGCACAATAACCTGGGAACGCTGCTGTCAAAGATCGGGGAATATGAGCGGGCGACGACCCACTTCCAGGAGTCTTTGCGAATCTACCCGATGAACATCATGGCCCGGTTGAATCTTGAAGCAATGTCGGGAAAACATGATCCGACAACATCTGCGCAACTGTTATACACCAATTCGGCGGCCCGGCCGGTGTAGCGTGTTGTCTGGTATAACCGCATGGCCGACCTCATGGAAAAGATCGGGCAACAGGCGACGGCTGAAGCATACCGCCGGAAGACCCTGGCCATCGACC
>JBMORB010000266.1:0-2144 GCA_049320925.1 Thermodesulfobacteriota bacterium
CCAACCGGAGGAACCGCCGCCGATCGAGACGCAATCAGCACCTGAAACACCCCTTCCCGATGGCCCGGTGGCCGGTCAACCACCGGCAACGGAAGGCCCCGCCGAGGTTTCCCCTGAGCCTGTCGTGAAGACAGCGCCGCAGGCGGCTGTCGAGGTCTCATCTAAACCGGAGACCAGGGCCGTGCCCCCGGCAGCCGTTGATGTGACACCGGAACCGGCCGTTGAGGTGACGACGGCGCAGGTTCCCCCGGCGGCGGATGCCGCTTTGTTGCCGGTCAGAATCATACGGCCCCGGTTTTTCAAGCCGTCGATTGTAAAATTGCCGGAGACGAGTCCCGGGGAAGAGTCCAGAGATTCATCTCCGCAAGCCCCCGTGAATTCATCGCAAGGAGACGCCTGACGCCATGGCTGAAACGGGAACCTTTACCGGCAAGCGCGCACGGAAAAAACTCGGTGAAATGCTGGTGGACGCCGGTTATCTGACCGAGGAACGCCTGGCCGGGTATGTGGCGGCCCAGAAGCGGTCCGGCCTGAAGCTGGGCCAGTTTCTCATGCGGGAAGGCGTGGTCAGCGAGTCCATGATCGTGGACCTGGTGTCCCGGCAGGCCGGCATTCAGCGGTTCGACGCGGCCGAATTCCCCGTGACCATGGAACTGGCCAAGAGCCTTTCCGAAACCGCGGCCCGCAAATACGGCGCCGTTCCCCTGCGGCGGGGAAAACAGCTGCTGCTGGTGGCCATGACCGATCCTTTGGATATCCGTTCCCTGGACGCCATCGAGGATGAGAGCGACCTGGAGGTGGAACCGGTGATCTGCACCGAGCAGGAGTTTTCCCACCTGTTCACCCAGGTTTACGGCACCCGGGTCGACGCGGGCTACACGGGGGAGGGTTATGACCTGGCCGATGCCATGGATTACGGAGAGGATGACGAGCCGGCCGACGCCGGGGCCACCGAGATATCCTCCCTGCAGCACATGGCCGAGGAAGCCCCGGTGGTGCGGCTGGTCAACGCCCTGCTGGCCCAGGCCGTGCGCCAGGGCGCCAGCGACATTCACATCAGCCCGGAAAAGCGGTACGTCCAGGTGCGGCTGCGCATCGACGGCACCCTGCACGAGGTGCCGGCCCCGCCCAAGACCATGTTTCTGTCCATCGTTTCCCGGATCAAAATCCTGGCCAACCTGGACATTTCGGTTTCCCGGATCCCCCAGGACGGCCGTTTTACCGTGAAGATCGAAAACAAGGAGATCAACATCCGCGTCTCCACCATCCCCACCATTTACGGGGAGAACGTGGTGCTGCGGCTGCTGGACACCTCCAGCGGCGTTTATACCCTGGAACAGCTGGGCATGGCCGCCCCGGACCAGGAGAAGGTCGAACGCAACATCGGCAAGCCCTACGGCATGATCCTGGCCACCGGCCCCACCGGCAGCGGCAAAAGCACCTCCCTGTTCGCCATGATCAACCGCATCAACACCCCGGACATCAACATTATCACCCTGGAAGACCCGGTGGAGTACCGCATTGAAAAAATCCGCCAGGCCCAGCTGAACCGGCGGGCCGGCATGACCTTTGCCAGCGGCCTTCGTTCCATCCTTCGCCAGGACCCGGACGTGATCATGGTGGGCGAGATCCGCGACGGCGAAACGGCCCAAGTGGCCACCCAGGCGGCCCTCACCGGGCACATGGTTTTTTCCACGGTGCACACCAACGACGCCGCCGGCGCTATTACGCGGTTCATCGACATGGGGGTGGAACCGTTTCTGGTGTCGTCGGTGCTGCTGGTCTCCATGGCCCAGCGGCTGGTGCGCAAGATTTGCGAATACTGCGCCGAACCCTACCAGCCATCCCCCGGTGCCCTGGCTTTCATGGGTCTGGAAAAGGAAAAGGGCGCCGCGTTTAAGAAGGGGCGGGGATGCGCCTACTGCATGAGCAGCGGGTTCAGGGGCCGGACCGGCATTTACGAGATCCTGGAGATCGACGACCAGGTCCGGGAGATGATCGTGGGCCGGGCCACTTCCCATCAGATTACCCGGGCCGCGGTGATGGCCGGCAAGCTTCAGACCCTGAAACAGGACGCGGCCCGCAAGGCGGCTCTGGGCATTACCACGCTGGAAGAGGCGGCCCAGGGTGTCATGGGCTAGTGT
>JBMORB010000267.1:0-2142 GCA_049320925.1 Thermodesulfobacteriota bacterium
CTTTTCTCAATCGCCCGGATTCGATCCGCCACCGGCGGGTGGGAATAGTGAAGCATCACATAAAAGGGATGGGGCGTCAGGTGGGTCATGTTGTCCGCGGAAAGCCGCTTCAGTGCCCCGATCATGGCCGGGCCGTTGCCGCTGATTTCAACGGCAAATGCGTCGGCCTCAAATTCGTGACGCCGGGAGATGGCCTGCGAGAGCAGGCCCAACGCCTCGGCCGCCGGCCCATAAAGAATGACAAAAAAGACCAGGCCGCCGTGGACCGACACCCTTGAGACATAAAAAGCCTCGAACAGGGCCGGCCATGACACGGCCACGGAAAGCAGGTAAAACAGAATGCCGGCCTGGACAATGGCCAGCAGGGTCCGCTGCAGCAGGTGTTTTTTTCTGTAGTGGCCGATCTCATGGGCCACCACGGCCACGATTTCAGAGACCGGATGGTTTTTGATCAGGGTGTCAAACAGCACCAGGCGGCGGTGCCGGCCCAGACCGGCAAAAAAGGCGTTGGATTTTGCGCTGCGTTTTGAGCCGTCCATCACGAAAACGGTTTCAACGGGAAAACCCGCGGCACGGGCGCAGGCCATCACGGCCTCTTTCAGGTCCCCGGGTTCAAGGGGCGTGAATTTGTTGAACAGCGGGAAAATCCAGGCCGGCACCGCCACCTGAAGCGCCAGCACCACAAGAGAAACACCCAGCCAGCACCAGAACCATGCAAGGGAAGACGAGTGTTGGAAAAACCACAGCACACCGGCTAGCAGGGGAGCGCCGATCAGCAGCGCCAGGAAAAGACCTTTGATACGGTCACTGATAAAAACGGGCCAGGTGGTGCGGTTGAACCCGAACTGTTCCTCGATAACAAACGTCGCATAAATGGAAAAAGGGAGCGACAGGACCGCCTGGGCACCGGCCAGGATACCAATAAATATCAGGCCGGATAAAACCGGTGAAACATCCAGGGTCGCCACCCACTGATCCAGAAAGGCAAAACCCCGGCAGAGCCAGAAGGCCAGCAGCGCCGCCAGATAGGCGGTGGCCGCCGCCATGGACAGAAGCGTGTTTTGTTTCAGGTATTCCCGGGACCGGGCGTAGCGGTCCGGATCATACCACCCGGCAAAGGATTCGGGCACATCCGGAGAAAGGGCCGACAGATTGAGCCTGTCGGCCAGTCGCTCCAGAATATAATGCGTGCATACCGCCGCCAGAATGATACCGCCGAGCCAGGTCATTTTGCTTGTGCTTTCTCTTTCTTTAAACCGCTGTCCTTCTGACCGCATCCATCGATTTCAATTCTGATTTCCATTGAGACACGGCCGAACCTAACCTTGTGAGACACTGTTGTCAACCGGAACCTGTTTTTCCGGTTCAAAAGGAACAGTATGTATCACACCATAGGATTTCTTCCTGCCCGACAGGACAAAAACCCCATTTCAGCGTGATGATTTTTACAAAGAAGGTCTTTCACAAGCCATGGCGCCCCGGGGAACCAATTAAAAATATTTTTTATTTACAGACCATTAAAAATTTATCCAGCGCTTTGTCCCTCTTTTCTCACATCAGGCCCCCCGGTTGGCATGCTTCTTGTTTTAAACACTTTCAACCTTTTGGCAGGGAGCAGGCAGAAACGCTCCTTAACCTGTAAAAAAGGAGGTGTTCCATGTTTTTCAAGCAGATTATTCTGGATGAGTCAGGAGCCCTCTCTTATTTTATCGGATGCCCCAAGGCAAGAAAGGCATGCGTGGTCAATCCCAGGCGGGATATTCAGGAATATATTGATACCGCGGCCCAGTTCGGCATGCAGATCACTCAGATCATGGAAACCGCCGGTTTTGAGGCAAGAAAAAGCGGTCGCCAAGCCCTGGCCGCCATCACCGGCGCCGAGATCTGGTTCCTGGAACCCGGAGAAAAGCTGGGAGGAAAAGTGGTCAAAGACGGCGCCCTGTTCAGATTTGGCGACGCCGAGGTGAGGGTGGTGCGCGAAACCCGCTATTCACCCTTTGCCAAGTCGCTGCTGGTGATCGACCGGTCCCGGCCGGACAAGCCGTGGCTGATTCTCACCCGCCGGTGCCTTTACGCGGATAACCGGATCAACGAAACCCTTTCCGGTAAAAACGCGGCAGACGAACTGGTCGACGCCATAGA
>JBMORB010000268.1:0-2134 GCA_049320925.1 Thermodesulfobacteriota bacterium
GATCAATTCGGCCCCCGGCGGTGATGCGGCCGACATTATCAACGCTCTGGACCAGCTGCCTGACGCGGCCTCTCTGGCCGATGCCCTGGATCAGCTCTCGCCCGAGCTTTTCACCCTGGGCACCACGCTGACCGGCTTAAACACCGGCGGCTTTAACGCCGGCATGACCGGCCGTCTGGACAGCCTGCGCACGGCCTCCACCAACCGGACCACCGAAGCGGGTCCGGCCCTGGCGGCGGCTCCCGCGGCGGACCGGCCCGCCGGCCAAGGCTGGAGCCCCTGGGCCAAGGCCTTCTACACCACGGCGGAACAGGACACCACGGACGGTTTTGTGGGGTACTCCTATGACGCCATGGGCGCCAGCGTGGGTATTGACAAGGGCGTGGCCGACAACCTGGTCCTGGGCGTGACCGTGGGCATGGCCGCTTCCGATTCGGAAACCGAGGACAAGCTGGGCCAGCTGGATGTGGACACCCTTTCCATGGGCGTCTACGGATCATGGACCTCCGGAAAGCTCTACGTGGACGGAACCCTGCTGGCCGGCATGAGCAGCTTTGACTCCCGGCGCCTGATCCCCCTGCTGGGCTCGGTCGCCACCGGCGATCATGACGGCTTTGACTATGCCGCCTCAGTGGGCGGCGGTTACAAGGTCGCCATGGCCGGCTGGAACCTGATTCCCACGGCCGGCGTTCAGTACGCCTACCATGAGGAGGAAGGCTTTGTCGAGACCGGCGTGGGCGGCCTGGCGGTTGAAAAGGCCGACACCGACTCGCTGCAGGGCAAACTGGGCCTGCGGATCAACCGGCTCTTCCAGGTCGGCGACAGCCTGGGCCTGATGCCCGAAGTCAGCGCCCAGTGGGGTCACGAGTTCGGCGACACCGAGCAGGAAGCCCTGGCCTGGTTTGCCGGCACCAATACCGGCACCTTCACGGTCAAGGGCCTGGACGCGGACCGCGAAAGCTTCCTGATGGGACTGGGCCTGACCGCCTTTGTCTCCGACAACATCGCCCTGTCCGCTTCTTACGAGGGGATGATGAAGGACGAGCTGGAAGCCCATACCGTTCTGGCCGGACTGCGTTACATGTTCTAACCGCCTGACCCTCCGGTGCTTGCGACCTGTCGGAAGCACCGGAGGCGCTTATAAAAACAAAAAGGGCCGCTGCCTTCAAAAGGCGGCGGCCCTTTTTTGTTCCGCTATCCGTGTACTTTTCTTGCCGCCAGGAAAAGCACCAAAAGAAGCGCGCCCCGCGGCCTGGCCTTCGGCTTCCCTCGCGCAAACGGTTTTTCCGGCGAGGTCAGGAACTCGCCCGCCTGCGGCGGGCTCAAACAGCCTGCCCGCTTTTTCCCGCAAAAACCCCTTGCGCTCGGCTGCGCCGCGAAGGGCGAAGACTGTCATTGACGATCAGGTTGAGTTTTAATCCCAATCATTGTTGTCCAAAAACGGTTTTAACCATGGCGGTACATCTTCTGATTTGTTTATCCGGATCGAAATCGCTATCGAAATCGGTATCGAAAAGCGGCTTTTCCGGCCTCCGTCACCCCGGCCCCCGAGCCGGGGTCCAGTGCAACCGGACGGCAGGGTGTGCCGGGCATCAGTTACTGGATGCCGGGTCGTGGCCCGGCATGACAAACACCTTTTTTCCCCGTGTACTTTTCTTGCCGCCAGGAAAAGTACCAAAAGAAGCGCGCCCCGCGGCCTGGCCTTCGGCCCCCGGGATCAAGTCCGGGGCAGGACTGGCCGGGGTGACGGAAACCGGGAAAGCGGCTTTTCGATTTTGACGGTGATCCGGATAAACATTCAAGCGCTGCCCGGCCGCCCCGGCTTTTACAACTTCAGATTTTTATATTCGATATTGGATATTCGATATTTTTCACGCCCACACGCCGGGAATGGCGGTGCCGCAGAAGGCGCATTTGCCGTCCTGAAGGCCGGGAAGGCTGATGACGTACCCCTGCCGCCGGATCAGCAGCTTTCTGCAGTGGTGGCACCAGGTGTGGACCCCTTCGTGGTCCGGCACGTTGCCCACGTAAACATAGCGGATGCCGGCGGCCAGGGCGATGTCGCGGAACCGGGTCAGGGTGTCCACCGGCGTTGGGGCCAGCCGGTCGAGCCGGTACTGGGGAAAGAACCGCA